>NZ_JAWJTF010000293.1:0-2515 GCF_048836525.1 Nostoc sp. CALU 546 | reverse complement strand
GAATAGAAGACTGTACAATCGCCTGTGCATCTAATACTAGTAATATTTCTTCCTGCTGCACAACGCACCCACATAAATAAGGAACTAAACTGGATGTCACTTGTCCTATAGGAGAATGAATATCATCAACTATGAACTTGGTTGTACCTTTTATTTCTTGTACAACTAAGCCCAACACTAATGATTCCACTTGGATAACGATCACATTGTACTGTCGCAGTCGATAATCTAGGGATTCTAAATTGAGCATTCTTGGCAAATCAACTACCCAAATTATCCGACTCCGCCAATTCATTAATCCTAATATGCAGGGGGGCATATTAGGCATTGAGGTAATAGATTCAACAGGCACAAGAATAGCTTCTTGCGTATGCTTCATTGATAAAACAGCAGTAGTTTGTTGATTTAGCTGAAACTTCAGATAACCATCTGCTAAGTTATTTTGGGTTGCTTTGGAAGCAAGAGTAATGTTTGTACTAGTCATTGATTTAAATTACCACTGATTTAATAGTACGTAGGAGATGTTCGCGGGTGTAAGGTTTAGTTATATAGGCATCTGCACCTTGCCTCATCGCCCACAAACGGTCAATTTCTTGATTTTTAGAACTACAAACCACAATCGGCACTTTTGCAGTAATTGGATTTCTTCTCAGAGAGCGACACAATTCAAATCCACTCATTTCTGGCATAACTACATCAGTAACGATCGCATCTGGTTTTTCTAACACAGCTTTTTCTAAACCCTCTTTTGCACCACTTGCTTTAATTACGTTGTAACCACTTTCTTTGAGATAATGGCTCATTAATTCCAATTCGCTGGGAGAATCTTCTACAATTAAAATTGTGCCAAGCAAAGTCAGGCTCACTATTAAATCTCCTAAAAAAATAGATTAAACGTATTAGCTTTTTATAAGAATTCTGAATTCTAATTCCTAAATTAACCAAGATGCTTAAAAACCATTTTTAGCAATTCTGATTGTGTAAAAGGCTTAGTTAAATATCCTGATGATCTGACTATCTTAGCCTTTGCTCTGTCGATAAAGCCTGTTCTCCCAGTCACCATAATGATTGGTGTATTCTTAAAAGCTGAATGTTTACGTAATAATGAACATAGCTCATAACCATCTAAGCTTGGCATTTCAACATCTAATAAAATCAGATCGGGTTTACTCCGTAGAATTTGCATCAAAGCTTTTACTGGATCGTTGATCATCACAACTGAAAATGTGTTTTCATCCAAAAAATGTTTGATAGAATTCAAAACCGTTTGGCTATCGTCAATGCAAGCAATTGTATATAGTTTTTTGCCAACAGGTGGCTGAGTAATTTTATTATTCTCAGGGATATCAAAATTAATTGGTATCGGCAAGTTTTGCCCAATTTTTATATGCAGTTGTGGCTGAACTTGAGATGATTGTGTTGCAGACAAAACTTGAGAACCGCCACCAGATGGAATTGATGACTGGATATTTTGCCGATTTCGTAACTGCTTTTGGCAATGTTCAACAAGTAAGCGCAAATCCAGGCGACAGAACTTTGGTAGTTCATCTAAAGAGCTTTCTGGACTGAATTCATAGCTACCTTCTTTTAAACAGAGAAATGATTCCAGCACTTCTTTTGCTAATTCGTCTATCAGGCTTCCTGCTTGCACAGAGGTAATATAGTCCTGATTTACTAACCAACAAATAGCTTGGTAATCCGCATTTGGTATTGATTGATGTTCATTCTTCGTCTCAAACATCAGCCGCATTTGCACGCGAGTGGCGCTGTTGAGAGCAGGAATTTGCTGGCTTAAGCGTCGCAAGTGACTGTCAAGCCGCTCAAACAGTTTATCTGAATAGGAGGCATAAGTAAGTTTACCGTCCTCTAGATAAATTGACCAAGAAACTATTCCAGTAAATATGCTTAAGCACCCTGTAGCACGCCGACTGGTTAATTGTGCCAACAGAGATAGCGGATGTAGTTTCTGGAACAACCTGTAGCTACCTATAGGAGTTGTGCTCATTTTGCTTTTACTTCAGCTAAATTCGATACGTGTAAGCTAAATTCGTATAAAGTTCTTCCACAATTGAAATCAAGTAAAAAGCATCAAACTTTTGTATTTTAAGATACATCAGTTTACATCTAGGTTTGTGGTGAAACTCAACGACAGTAGCGTTATTTTCAGATGAGCAAATCTTAGTAAATTCGTAAATTCTTATTAATCTATTTACTGTTACTGAGATTTATAACCATCTTTCGAGAAATAAGACATAAAAATGTCAAGAGTAGATGAAGCCACTTTCCATTGAGTAACCCCATTCTGACCACAGGAATAATACTGATTTTGTAAAGGTTAATATATTTGAACTACTGTATTTACACTTAAATACAATCTAGTTTGTAAGCAAATAAGAACTATATGAAGCCACTTTTAATTAAATACACCCGTTATGACTACAGGGATAATACTGTTTTTGTTGGAAAAATTAATACTAAAAGTCAGAATTCAGAGTCTTCTATTTTTTTTTAAACT
>NZ_JAWJTF010000395.1:0-1618 GCF_048836525.1 Nostoc sp. CALU 546 | reverse complement strand
AAAAAGTTTGCTCATCTAAATAACTTTGAATAGTATTCAATACTGTAGGATTGTCATCAATACAAAAGATTGTGTAGATTTTTTTATCAACAGGCGGTTGGATAATTTGCTGACCCCTATGATCATTAGTATGAATAGAGTAAGTTGGTGGTTTATAACCGTTTCTTCTAAAAGAATTTGGTGTACTTTTGCTTTTAGGTTTTAGCTCATTTATTTTGAACAATTCTGAGGGATGTGATTGAGAGGCTGGCGATGTCTGACAATAAGCCGCTTCTCTACGAGAGGCTTCGCCAACGCTTCTAGGCATTTGACATCGTTCAACTAGTAAGCGGAGATTTAGATGACAAAACTTTGGCATGTCATCCAGAAAGCTTTCGGGAATAAATTCATAACTCCCCTCTTGTAAGTTCAGAAATGACTCCAAAACTTCTAGCGCCAATTGCTCTATCAGTATCGCTGCTTGAGAAGGACTAATATATTTCTGATTGACTAACCAGCAAATAGCCAGATAATCTGGATTTGGTATTGCCTGATTTTCAATACCAGTTTCAAATATCGCTCGCAACTGTTCTTTGATTCCGCCAGGGAGAGTAGAAATTTGCTGACTCAAGCTTTGCAAATTTCTGTAAAGTGGCTCAAACATTTTCTCTGAGTAGCAGGCATAAATTAGCTTACCCTCGTCCATATATATTGACCAAGAGCCTGACGTGCTAAACACTTGCAAACAACCAGTAACCGACTTACCAGTGATTTTTTTCAACAAAGATAAGGGCTGGAGCTTTTGAAAAAACCTGTATCTACTAATCGGAAGTGTCTTCATTGGGATGGCTCTGGAATAAAATTAACATTTGCAGGCGAAATTAGTGAATTACCTTTTCGGAATTCACCGCGAATTTGTTGGGAGCACTTTCAGATAAATATAGCGGTCACATTTGAGTTAGTACAGAGATTTCACACCCCCCAACTCTTAATTCACCAATCTCTGTTAAGCTATAAAGCACAAGTTACAACTAAACCAATTCATGCTATTTTCCAATAGCAAAATGGCCCGACTAGTTGCCAGGATATAGTATTTCAAAAATTAGATTGGTTTTCTGTATCTTTCGCTAATCTAGCCAATCTAACAGTAACTCAAGTGTCACGCCTAGACCATTGGCTCTCGCCCATCAGTCACAAAAGTATCATTGTTATCCGTATTTTGCAGCCTAAGATCGTAGATACTTCAATTCTCTTACAAAGGTTTTTTTGTCCCTAATACTAAAGTCTGGAGCGACCAAAATCTACTGTAATGTAGATGTAAATAGCTCTCAAGCAAGGCTTTTAGACATTAAATCCGCGCTGACGAACTATGTTTTTGTAGCCGTGACAAAAGTTGTCGGGTACTTCTCCAAGAAGTTTATTCTTGAGGGGAACTTCATCAAGAGAAACAGTATGATTAAAAACTAAGCATTTAAAAACTTCAATGTCATACTTAGGTTTGTGATTGTAGAGCTAATACGGTTCGGTGAAGCAGTGTGGTTTTGGGGATTTCTCCCATAAACAACTGCGTTAGCCAGGAACAAGGTTCAGCCGAAGGGTCTTGAGGGTTCTCCCAATGACCACTGGTGTCAACTTAAGC
>NZ_JAWJTF010000248.1:0-3136 GCF_048836525.1 Nostoc sp. CALU 546 | reverse complement strand
AGTTCCTTCCTATCGTGGTGCTGCCTTCCTAGATCCTAAAGGTCGTGGTGTTGTCAGTGGCTACGATAATGCCGTAGCGCTCCCCGCCCAAGCAGATGATGAAGAACTTACCCGTACTAATGTCAAGCGTGCTGAAAATCTCAATGGCAAGATTTCTCTGCAAATCGCTAAAATAGACAGTTCTAGCGGTGAAATTGCTGGTACTTTCGAGAGTGAACAGCCATCTGATACAGATTTAGGTGCTGGCGAACCTAAAGAAGTTAAGATTCGCGGTCTATTTTATGGACGGGTTGAACCTACTCGTGGCTAAATCTTTGGAAGTAAAGCAAATAACTGGCACTCAGAATGACAATTCTGTAAGTATCAGATTTGATCACAAAAGTTAACCTATCTACCCTCTTTTTTCAAGAGGGTAGATAGGTTTTTTACAAAGATGGGGAAAAGTTAAAACCGAGCAAAATAGCTTTGGCAATTGGGAAAATTTTGATCCCTAAATTTTGTGGGTCACTTGATTCATCCCTTTAACCTTTTCCCTTTCATTAAAAGACTATAGACTTAAGTACAAAAAAGGGCGAGATGCCCTTTTTTTATTGGCTTGCGTAAATATACATAGTATTCTTTTAAATTATTTAGTAATTTTTAATTATTGGATAAATCTCTGTTGAATAGACACGTAATTTTACTGTAAATATAACTTTTACTATTCCAACAAAAAACCGACTACTGTTGTTTTGTTTCTATAAATTAACTTCATCATTAATTAATTCAAGTTAAGTACAATCTCGGTTTGATATTTAGTGATTAATTTTATATTTTATTCCTATGTAGTTCTCAAAAAACCTACAGATCATACCAAAGATAAATAACCAACTAAATACCGATTTCGCCCATTTAAATTTTGCTCTATTGTCAAGCAATCTATGGAATTTTGATAGAAAAGCTTTGTTATCTACCATAGTATTTGCTCGGAAATATAGCGCGATATTGTCTTTGATGTCGTGCGATCGCAGCTTAATTTAAAAGCGAATAATTGATTCTTTATTTGCTCAATAAACCCGGTGCTATGCCTACCACAGTCACCACTGAACTCAAACACGAAATTTGGCAGTTGTTGCGAGAATATCAGCAATCTCCGTCAGAAAATATCCGTAATCAACTGGTAAAACTCAATTTTGGACTTGTGAGAAAAGAAGCTCACTATTGGACAAATCAATGTCATGAAACCTATGATGATTTGCTCCAGGTTGGATGTTTGGGTTTAATCAGAGCTATTGAAAGATTTGAACTTTCCAAGGGACATGCCTTCAGTTCCTACGCTCTTCCTTATATTCGGGGTGAAATTCAACACTATCTCCGAGATAAAGGTGTCACCGTCCGAATTCCTCGGAGATGGTTAGCACTCCAACAGCAAGCAATAGGAGTATCACGTTCTTGGCGTGAAAAACATAATCGTCAACCAACTGACTCAGAATTAGCAGCAGCACTAGAAATTTCTCCAAACGAATGGCAAGAAATTAAATTAGCATGGGTCAATCGCGCTCCCTTAAGTCTTGATGTGCCAATCCAAGATGGAGAAGAAGGCTCTACCTGCTTGGGAGAATTGGTTCCAGATCCTAACTATCGCAGCTTTCAACTGGCACAAGAAGACCAACTTCGCTTACAACAAGCATTGGTTCAGCTAGAAAAACGCACCCGCGATGTGTTGGAATGTGTGTTTTTGCAAGATTTAACCCAAAAACAAGTTGCAGAACATCTGGGTATCAGTGTAGTTACGGTTTCTCGTAGAGTCAAGAAAGGCCTGGATTTGATGAAAGAGCTTATGGGTGTGGCTGAGGACTAACTGCAAACAAACACCAACCCGCAGTTATGCTGGGTAGGCAGTGCTAAAAATAACCCTTGAAATGTAAAAAATTAGGTTATAAAGGGAACATACTTTGCCTTTAATACACATTTCAGGCATTTTGATTTCCATTTTTCAATTTTCCAATGGCTTTTGAGAACAGCTCATGGGCAGAACTTCAAAAATTACAATTGCAGCTATTTTAACTTTGGCGATCGCTGGATGTGCTTCTGAAGATACACAACAAGCAGTCAATCCTGTACCAATTCCCAAAATAGCCACAAAGTCGCCACCAGCGGCTCAATCCTTTAAGAATCCAGTGATACCTGCCAAACAGGTTTCACAAGTTAGTCTTACATCTGCTAACTTGATTCAATCCACTAATGCTACACAACGGGCACGAGAACTTGTGGTATCAAAAGATCGAAGTGACCCCTTTACACAACTTTTCGGGCAGATGGTTCCCGGAATGCCTCAAATATCTGGAAGGCCTGTCCCTGTGGTGCCTAAGCTACCTACTGCATCACTAGCAGTACGAAAACTTCCAACACGAAAACTTCCAACAGGCAGCATAGCTTTAAATCCAAAGAAAAATAACGTTTCTTCTGTAGCAAAAAAAGTCAATCCTACCTTGACTTCAGTCTTACCCAAGGTTTTACCTCAAGTTGTCCCCAACCCAACTTTAGCCTCTGTATTGCCACCACCAGCACAACCTGAATTAGCAAGGGCAGTGGTTGTGAGTGGTGTAGTTCTAATTAGTAAGGAACCACAGGCAATTATCAAAGTACCCGATGAGCCGACAAGTCGCTATGTACAAGCGGGACAGCGATTGGCAAATGGCGTACTGATTAAACGTATTGAAATGAATCAGGGCTACAACCCCATCGTGATTTTGGAACAATTTGGTATTGAAGTTGCCAAAATGGTAGGGGAAGGGGCTGTCACCTCAACGCCGTCAGCTGCATCTGCTACCGGCAATCCTATTTCAGTGACAACACCTCTCCAAAATTCTCTTAATGTGGGAGCTTCATAAAGATGGAGAGTCAGGAAAAAATTGAATTCGCTGATTTGCCTTTAGCTGTTTATAGAGAAATAGCAGCGCATTTACATCAAGTCGAAGGGGTGGAAGTGGATTTAATTCCCCAGTCATCCGAGCAGTTTGATTACAATCAAAGTCAAATTGCTGGTTTGAGCCTCTCATGGACAGCAAACTCTGGTTCAGAAAGTCGGCAACGAGCTAACCAGATTTTGGCTTACTATCAAAATCGCTATATGAATCCTACTTGATTTTTTGAT
>NZ_JAWJTF010000099.1:0-35662 GCF_048836525.1 Nostoc sp. CALU 546 | reverse complement strand
ATAAGGGAGCAGGGGAAGAAGAATTAATCGATTAATGCAATACCCCATGCCCAAAATAAATAAATCGGTGGCTTTCATGCAACAAATAAGAAATTTGTCCCTTTCGTTCTTGTCTCGGCACAGTATTGTTCCTTACCGACTGGGGTTGACTTTTTTTCTAGTAGCGGGACTTTGCAGTTGTGGTAACTTGACATCGCCTAGTTTAAGTGGGGCTGGCTTCAAAATTGGGACAAATGTCACCCCAATTGGAGAAATTAAACCAAAACAAGACAATCAGGCTATAGTTTACATCCAAGGTCAGGTAGAAAAGCAAGCTCCCATGATGAAACAGTGGGCTTATCAAATTAGTGACTCAACTGGCAAAATTTGGGTTGTCACCAATCAAAAGAATCTGGGTGAGGGCGCACAAGTGGTAATTAAGGGTAAAGTTCGCTACCAAAGTATTCCCTTGGCTGGCAAAGAATTGGGGGAAGTTTATTTAGAAGAAGATTAACTCAGTAATTAAAAATGAACTTATGAACAATCAACCGGTGCATGTAGCGATCGCAATTCTCTACCAAAAAAACAAGTTTCTCATGCAACTGCGCGACAACATCCCCGGTATTCTCTACCCTGGTTATTGGGCGCTGTTTGGTGGTCACATCGAACCTGGTGAAACGCCAGATGTAGCAGTAAAGCGAGAAATTTTAGAAGAAATTGGCTACATATTACCACCATTCGTTGAATTTGGCTGTTATTCCACCGAAAGAGTTGTTCGTCATGTCTTTCATGCACCACTCTTAGTGGAATTAAATCAACTAGTTCTGAATGAGGGCTGGGATATGGGCTTATTTACACCAGAAGATATTCGCCAAGGTCACTGTTATTCACAAAATGCTGGCGAAGTCCGACCTTTGGGGGACATGCATCAAAAAATTATGTTGGATTTTATTGAGAAAAATCCAACATAATTTGGGCATGGGGCAATTCAATTTTAGATTTTGGATTGAGAATTTTGGATTAAATTTAAATCTAAAATCCAAAATCTAAAATCTAAAATTCTCACTCCCTAAAAGCCAAAATAAAGTTAGAACTCTTATAGGATCATCACTAAATGCAATCAACAAACAAACTGCCACGATGGTTAACTATAGGATTGGCATTTCCCGTTGCCATTCTCAACGGCTGGCTATTGATCCAGGTTGTACAGTATTTTCAACCCTTGGTTAGCATTATTGCCGCCGCCATCCTACTGGCTTTTGTATTGAACTATCCAATCCAGTTTCTTCAGGAACAAGGGGTGAAACGTAACTTGGCGATCGGGGGAGTGTTGCTTTTGACTGTCGTGATTTTAGTAGCTTTAGGCATTACCTTGGTTCCCCTGATTATTCAACAGCTTGTTGAACTGGCTAATATTTTGCCCAGTTGGATTGATTCTGGTACTCAACAGCTGCAAACGTTTCAAGATTGGGCATTAAGTCAACAACAACTTCCTATTAATTTAAGTGGTTTATTTACCCAAGTTCTGGAACGATTATCTAACCAACTTCAGTCCTTCACTGGCAGAATTCTTGGTTTTGCCGTCGATACTATTGGTATTGTCCTCAACGTGCTGCTGGCGGTAGTGCTGACTATCTACCTAACATTAAATGGTGAACGTCTTTGGGATGGAATTTTTCAGTGGTTTCCCAATAATATTGGGTTAAGAGTGCGAGAACTACTGCGAGAGGATTTTCATAATTACTTCATCGGTCAAGCAACGTTGGGAGCTGTATTAGGGGTGACAATTACACTGGTGTTTTTAGCGTTGCAAGTTCCCTTAGCTCTACTTTTTGGCATTGGTATTGGCTTGTTTTCACTCTTCCCCTTTGGTACGGGAGTCGGTATCGCTATAGTAAGTTTGTTGGTAGCCCTGCAAAATTTTTGGTTAGGAGTAGAAGTCTTAGGTATAGCTGTTGCCATTGACCAAGTTAATTCTAATATTATTGCACCTCGAATTCTCAGCAATTTGACTGGCTTAAATCCTGTGTGGGTGGTAATTTCTTTATTGCTGGGGGCAAAGTTAGGAGGAGTGTTAGGTTTGTTAATTGCGATCCCTATTGCCAGTTTTATTAAGGATACAACAGATAGCTGGCGGGCTGGAGAGTTTAATAAGATAGATGATATAGAGTCAGAATCTATTGCGATCGCTAGTGATAAAGCAGGAACTTATAGCTAAAATTAAATTCTTCAGATTAACCGAATAACTGGCGATATTACCCAGAAATGAACTATAAAACCCTAATTAATGATGTCAGCAAAGAAGAAGTTATTACTTTGGGCATCAATAATTTTTCATAAATACAATCAGGGTAAAAAATTGAGCGTAGGCGTAGCCCGCCGCAGGTATCGCTATTTACATATAACAGCAAATATATTGACATCCTCACCGACATAAAGGCGCTCTTAAGAAGGAGTAATGAGTAATAAGTAATGAGTAATAAGTAATGAGTAAATACCCATTTTCCATCCACTCATTACTCATTACTCCTTACTCATTACTTTAAAGCATTGCGTGAAGCACGGGGCTTCTCTACGAGACGCTTCGCGAACAGACCCAAATATGTGGTGAAGCATTAATCAATGATAAACCCATACAAAAGCATAACAGAATACAAAGCTTGCAGCTCATGACTGCGAGGCTCTACGCTGGAAACCTAAGCAGTCAGTATTTTGAAAAAATGAAGAGTTGTTTGAAACTTACCTTTGATAATGGGCAAACAGCATTAGCGACTCGAATTGAGCAGCAAGTAGAATTGCCAAATGCTTTTGAGGAAATAGGGCTTGGTGGTTCGCGTCCTGTTTTAGTAGTAGTAGGCGGTGCAAGTAACATCAGCGAAATTGACTTTCTCCGCATTCAAAGGTTGTTTGTGGAAGTTTTAGCCCCCATCGCCGAAACTTTAGAGGCTTATGTTGTGGATGGGGGTACGGATGCAGGAATCATGCGAATGATGGGTAAGGCTCGTATCCAGATAGGTGCTAAGTTTGCCCTCGTTGGTGTGGCACCCGAAAGCAAAGTGGCTCTACCTAATCATTCAGAGACGGCTGCTGATTTGACACCCTTAGAGCCAAACCACACTCATTTTGTGCTAGTTCCTGGGAAGAATTGGGGCGACGAGTCTCCTTGGATATCTCACGTTGCAACTGTGCTAGCCAATGGTGCACCTTCGGTAACAGTGCTGCTGAACGGTGGTGAAATTACCTTTAAGGATGCGTTTTCTAGTGTTAATACTGGCAGGTTAGTTATTGTGATTGCTGGTAGTGGTAGAACCGCAGATATACTAGCAGATGCCTTGCGTGGAAAAGCTACCGATGAACGAGCTAAAAAGCTGGCTAAATCTGGTACATTACAATACATTGACTTAAGCGACATAGAGAAGGGAGTTAAGAATTTAGGCAAAGTAATTAAGGGGTTACTTTCTAATGAGGAGTAAATAATGGCAAAAAAAGAAAGTTATCAGGAATTTTTAAGGGAAGATTTTAACAAGTTATTTGCAGGGATGAACTTAGGCGATGTGCAAAAACATTTTTTGCGATCGCGTTGGTTAGAACAAGTACTCTGGATGGAAGCTAAGGCGAATTCATCGCGCGATCGCCATTATTATTTGCGAATCACAACTATTATTGGTGGTGTAATTCTCCCAGCATTAGTAAGTCTAAACATTAACACTACTCCTAAAAGGGATATCATTATCTGGTCAACTTTTGGTTTGAGCCAAATAGTTGCTATTAGTGCTGCCATTGAAGAGTTTTTTCACTATGGAGAACGCTGGCGACACTATCGCCGTACAGTCGAATCTTTGAAAACCCAAGGGTGGCAATTCTCGCAGTTGACAGGCCCTTATTGTAATTATACAAGCCACGAAAAAGCTTTTCATCTGTTCGCAGGTCATGTAGAAGATATTATTCAGCGAGATGTGGAAATATATGCCACTCAAGTTGTACAAGAAAATAAAGAAAAAAAACAGAATCAGGAAGGCCATATCACTCTGCAAAATACAAAAATAATCAATTCGGAAGAGAAGAAAGAGGAAGAATAAAATAGAATTCAGAATTTGTGGATACTTTACTGGTAAATGAATAGAGTTTTAATAAGGAAAATATTAATACTAGTTTTGCCCACCAAGGTTAAAGTTTTAAACTAAATATTTAGACTCTCTCTACGAGACGCTGGGCGTAGTTTGCTTTAGAGTAGTGGTGCAAGATTAGAGTTAAGGCTTTGCTATCATCCAATTTGACTCCAATTCATACTGAATTCTGACTCCTGAGTTCTGAATTCTTCTTAATAAAATCGATTAAATAAACTCTCCCCTGTTAGATAAAAACATGAGGAGAGTTAGAAATAAAGTCCGGTAGGGTAATCGGGCTACTTAAGTTTTTATTATTTATCGACTTTATATTATTCCTCCTTAAGACAGATAAACATTTCATTTGAATTCTATGTTGGTAGCTTTTGAAAAAAATCCCCATTGCTAGATAGAAATGGGGAAATATGAGTTAAAGTTCGTCAGGTGATCGGAATATCTGTTTATTTTGTCTTGATACTATCTTTCTCAATTCCTCCGTTAGGTAGAGAAATATTTCATGAATATGTTCAGGTATGTGTTTATTAGCACTGTAAGCTAAATTTGAAGAAAAATCCAGAAAGAGGCTACGGTGTACACACAAGTCAAAAAAAGATCAATTTCTCATTGTTCGCTGGTTTATCTCGTTCCTATGCTCTGCATAGGAATGCCTGATTAGAGGCTCTGCCTCTAGTCAGATATTGAATCAGAGACTCAATGAATGTATTCCCAGTCGGAGACTGGGAACGAGGAAATGCTTATCAAGCTAGGTTTTTAGGACTTGTGTGTACACCGTAGCCTTAAAGAGATGGGAACTGGAATCCAAGTCTCCCAATTTATCGGGAGATTTAGAGGGATCTAAAATTTTTGATCCCGAATAGAAGACTTTTCAAACATCCTTTATACACAATTGAAAACTGCCATAACTTAATCCTCTAAAATCTGGATTTCATCAAGTTGATTAATTACCACATCTGCACCTCGGACATTATCTGACTTACCTACCCAAGTAATACCAATACAACCTGCGGCTTTGGCATTACGCGCCATTTGCATATCACCAACTGAATCACCCACCATCAATGTAGCGCCTGGTTCGACTCCCAAAGCTTGGCAAGCTTGCAAAAATAGCACTGGATCTGGTTTACTCGGCCCCTCATCTACTCCCATTTCCAACTCGATATAATCACTTAACTGGTGATTAGCGACAAAATTACGTACTTCTTCAGTTGTGGCGGCTGAAAGAATACCGAGTTTTAGTCCACCTTCCCGCAGGTATTTCAAAATTTCTAAGCTACCTACAAATAGTGGTGAAGGAGTTTGTCCAATGTATTTTTCCGCTTCATCTAAAGCTTGACGAGCTATTTTTAAGCACTCAAACCATCCTCTTCCAGTTTCAGCAATATATGCCGCAGCTGCAACTTCTGTTTCGCGGCGACTCGCTACTGATATTAAACCTGCGGGATCTAGAAAATTACCATTGATGCCAAATGCCATTAATAGCGGTTCCCCGGTTCCAGGGATTTGAGCATCTATTAATCTTGCTGCCTTTTGTGCTAGCGATCGCAAATACGTTTCTGAATCTTCTAGAGTACCGTTTTTGTCAAACAAAATTGCCTGGATATTATCAAAAGTGATATTTCTACATTTAATGCTTGCCACAATATTCCACCCCAGTTATTTAGTCGCGATAAATCGCCGTTTTTACAATAATCAGTCCTTTGTAGAGACGGCGATTTATCGCGTCTCTTGCCTTAACCGAACCGTATTCTCCTAACTCCTAGCAATTTTCCACATAAAAAAAGAGGGAAAAACCCTCTTTATACAATAATTTAATACTCTTACTTAAAAAGAAGTAAAACTATAAATGTATTATTCTTCAATAGCTGCTGGAATTTCTTCTTCAGTTTCCGTTGCTGCTGGAATCTCTTCTTCAATTTCCGCAACTACTGGAATTACTTCCTCAATTTCTGCTGCTGGTGGAATCTCTTCTTCGAGTTCTGCTGCTGGTGGAATTTCTTCCTCAAGTTCCGTCGCTGGTGGAATATCTTCATCTGCTACAACTTCAGCAGGAGCAGCAGGAGCAGCAGTAGCACCTTGTTGCTTGGCTAACAGCTGTTCACGATACTTAGCAGCCATTTCTTCCGCCTTATCGTAGACCAAATCCCGGTTTTTAATCATGTCACCAGGTTCGGGTTCTAGCTGCTTGGTAGATAGGGAAATCCGACCCCTTTCTGCATCCAAGTCAATGATCATAACTTTCACTTCATCATTGACATTGAACACGCTATGGGGTGTATCAATATGTTCGTGAGAAATCTCAGAAATGTGCAGTAGACCACTGACACCACCAATGTCGATGAAAGCACCATAGGGTTTGATACCACGAACAGTACCAATCACTACTTCGCCGACTTCTAGGCGGTTCATCTTGCGCTCAACCAGTGCCCGACGATGAGATAGAACTAAGCGGTTACGTTCTTCATCCACTTCTAAGAATTTCAGTGGTAGTTCTTCGCCTACCAATTCTTCTTTAGGTTTGCGGGTACTGATGTGAGAACCTGGGATAAAGCCACGTAATCCTTCAATTCTTACCAATGCACCACCGCGATTGGTTGCAAACACGCCAGAACGCACAGTAGCATCTTCTGCTTGCAGCTGTCGCACGCGCTCCCAAGCCCGCATGTATTCAATACGGCGAATGGAAAGGGTTAATTGACCATCTTCATTTTCATCGGTAAGGATAAAAAATTCGCGCGTTTCGTTTGACTGTAATACTTCTTCCGGGCTATCCACCCGGTTAATAGACATTTCTTGTATAGGTATATATGCTGCGGTTTTAGCACCAATGTCAATCAGAGCGCCGCGCGGCTCTATACTGAAAACTGTTCCTGGGACAACATCACCAGGGCTAAAATGATAATCGTATTTGTCAAGTAGAGCAGCGAAATCTTCGTGAGTGAATCCAATTTCTGTAGCGGTTAAATTCTGATTGACCATGCTGATTTGTTCCTGGTTCTAGTCTCCGTAAAGGTTGTGCGACAAGCGTAATATGTTGTGCAAGCAGTTTTATGGCAGCTTACACAAAACATCCTTTTTCATCCTAGCGCAGAAAAGCTAGCATTAACACATATCTACTCCCAAGATTGGAAATTATATCACAATCTTAAAATGATTGCTGATTCACTTAGTATTTAAAACTAAATAAAGGACAAATACAATAATATCCGTTGCTACTAAGTATGGTAGCAACGGATATTAACGTTAAATCAGCTTAAAGCTCTGGAAATAGGCTCTACTTATCTTTTGGTTTCTCAAAGCGAGGGGGTTCGCGAAATGCGATCGCAAAAAAGAGAGTACCTATACACAGAGTAAAAATCAAGATGTACGCAACGCTTTCCATATTATGATTCCCTGCCTATTGAGCCAGTAATTTAAATTGTGAATGCTGGGTGCTGAGTGCTGAATCAGAGCCTTAACTCGAAACTCAGCACTCATAACTCAGCACTGAAATTAAAGGGCTTCCTTCCGGCGGGTTGACTTGTCACCCACTTTCTGGAACAGACCCCACTCAACTTGCTCTTCTAGATCCGCATCAACACCAGCAAATACGTCTCGGTAGATTGTCCGAGCGCCGTGCCAGAGATGACCAAAGAAGAACAGCAGAGCAAATACGGCGTGTCCAAAGGTAAACCAACCTCTAGGACTGGTGCGGAATACACCATCAGAGTTCAAGGTTTCCCGGTCAAATTCAAAGATTTCACCACCTTGAGCTTTACGGGCATACTTCTTCACATCAGCTGGTTCTGTAAAGGTCTTACCATCCAGATTGCCACCGTAGAAACTAACGGTGACACCAGATTGCTCGAAGCTATACTTAGATTCTGCCCGACGGAAAGGAATGTCAGCGCGGACAACTCCATCTGCATCAGTCAAAATCACTGGGAAGGTTTCAAAGAAGTTGGGGAGACGACGCACGGTCAATTCCCGTCCTTCAGAATCTTTGAATACGGCGTGACCTTGCCAAGATTGGGCAATACCATCACCCTTCACCATTGGCCCTGTACGGAATAGACCGCCTTTAGCGGGGCTATTACCGACGTAATCATAGAAAGCCAGTTTTTCGGGAATTTGCGACCAAGCTTGGTCAAGGGTTGCACCTTGAGCAACACTAGTTTGGACGCGGCGCTGAATTTCTTGACGGAAGTAGCTTTGATCCCATTGATAGCGGGTGGGGCCAAATAATTCGATGGGTGTGGCGGCGTTACCGTACCACATAGTACCAGCAACCACGAAAGCAGCGAAGAAGACTGCTGCAATACTGCTAGAAAGTACTGTTTCGATGTTCCCCATCCGTAAGGCTTTGTAGAGCCGTTCGGGGGGTCTAACTGTGAGGTGGAATAAGCCTGCAATAATACCAACAACACCAGCGGCAATGTGGTGAGCCGCAATGCCACCAGGGTTATAGGGGTTAAAACCATCTGGCCCCCATTCTGGTGCTACTGCTTGCGCGGCGCCAGTTATACCATAAGCGTCAGAAACCCATATCCCCGGCCCAAATAGTCCGGTGACGTGAAAAGCACCAAAGCCAAAACAAAGTAAACCAGATAAGAACAGGTGAATGCCAAACATTTTTGGCAAGTCGAGAGCCGGTTCACCAGTGCGGGGATCTCTAAAGAGTTCCAAATCCCAGTAAACCCAGTGCCATACGGCAGCTAGGAATAAAAGACCGGAAAGAACAATATGAGCCGCAGCAACGCCTTCAAATGACCAAAAGCCAGGATCAGTGGATGGACCACCAGTAACGTTCCAACCACCCCAAGATTGGGTAACGCCCAAACGTGACATGAAGGGCAGAACGAACATCCCTTGACGCCACATTGGATTGAGAACTGGATCGCTAGGATCAAAAACAGCTAGTTCGTAGAGTGCCATCGAACCAGCCCAGCCTGCTACTAGGGCTGTGTGCATTAGGTGTACAGAAATCAGTCGCCCTGGATCATTCAGAACGACTGTATGTACTCGGTACCAGGGTAGTCCCATCGACTACGCTCCTCCTCGATGAGTTAGTTTACAAAGCAATTTTCTTACTGAGGTTATGAGAGACGAAAAACGCCACTCATAAAACTCTCTCTTGTTTTTTGTTATTGCCAGAGCCAGAGTACTACCACAGCTTAGTCTTAATAAGTCAGACAGCGTGGGTGCTTTGGCAATGCTTACTCGCTTCGGGAGGTTTACCTATGTAGGGTAGCCATCGCCAAGCAAAAATGAGAATGTTTTAAAAAGTGTAACTATTGATGGAATTGTTTGCAAGCGTGTAAATTGATGCGATCGCGTAGCATCTCCAAGTTTTTTCGCTACCAATCCCTTTCGGAGATTAAATTTGCTTATCTTTTCTTTATGATCAAGGGGGCATTGGGAATTGGGCATTGGGCATTGACCAGAAAAAGCTCCAGCAAGAGGGAGCAGGGAAAAAAATTCTTTCCCATGCCCCATGCCCCATGCCCCATGCCCCATGCCCCATATTTACTGAACCACCATCTGGATATTTTGCAGTTGACACTTAGTCTCAGCTGTACCCAGGCGTTCAATTACCTGTTCGGCGCTCATTAGACGCTTGAGTACTACTTGACCTATAGTCTTACTGGCAATTACTGGTGTTGTTGGCTTCACTTCCACGGTTAAAATGGCTTCTTCTACTCGATAAAGCCATAGCAATTCGTTTTGTTCGACTAAACAAATATTCATTCGCTGAATATCTGGTTGGCGTCGCCATGCGGTTATTTGCCAGAGTCCATCAGATGCCCAGACTCTAGCAACTGCCCATCCTTCAGATAGAAAGAAATATTTCACGGTTTTAGTCTCACTATTAGACTTTCAATCTGCTGTTAACGATATCGCGATCGCTTGATTTCGCTGATGTACAAACATGAGATTTTTGCCAATACAGCCGATCTTTGCGATAAACCACTCAACAGGTGTCTGTGCCCAAGCAGCAACAGGCAAAGTCTTAATGTACACTACTTGGACTCAGGTCAAAGTGTAGCAAAGCTATTTCCTAGTAATTATAGAATTTGCGACAAATTTAGCCGATGTTTAAAATCTTAATTAAATAAAAATTTTTCAGTATTTAACAAATGTCAAACTCTGTATTCTTGTCAATGATTTTTTGTAACAAAATAGTGCGTAGGCGTAGTCCGTCGTAGACATGGCAAAGTAGTAATAAACTTACAAAATTTTAATTTAGATGCTCACGGAATCATTTTCATAGAGCAAATTCTTTCCTTGCTGGTTGCAAGTTATTTTTATTCCTAAGTATATACTTAGCTGTAAATATTGCTGTAATTAATTGTAAAAATCCAACAAAATAGTCATAAATGTAGTAAGATTGCTGACCGCTGATATCAAATATATTATTGCTATGACCTGGTTTTCCTTGTCCGTGAAACGGTGGGGTCGGATTACACAATTCCTATCTTTGTTCTGTCTATGTTTATTTTTGGTTGTTAGTTGCGCTCCTCGTCCTAATCCTTCTACGCCACCAGCGGGTTCTGTAAATAGCCCTACAGGTGATGGTCGTATTACTATAGGTACAACAGCAAAGCCAAGAACCCTTGATCCGGCTGATACCTATGAGTTAGCGTCCTTGGGTTTAGTGTTTAATATGAGCGATCGCCTCTACACTTACCAACCAGGAAGCACGGAAATTGAGCCACAACTCGCCACAGCATTACCTAAAGTTACTCAAGATGGCTTAACTTATACCATTCCCTTACGTCAGGGAGTAGTTTTTCATGATGGGACTCCCTTCAACGCCCAAGCAATGGCATTTACGCTCAACCGCTTTATTCAAAATAAAGGAAAACCCTCATTCTTACTAGGTGATATAGTAGATTCGGTAAATACCACAGGCGAGTATGAGTTAACCATCAAGCTGAAAAAGCCCTTTGCAGCGTTTCCTTCACTGTTAGCTTTTCCTGGAGTATGTGCGCTTTCACCAAAAGCTTACGAACTCGGTGCAGGTAAATTCAAGCCGAATACCTTTGTGGGGACTGGCCCTTACAAGTTAGCGCAGTATGGTACTGATTCAATCCGATTTGATACTTTTGATAAGTATTGGGGAGAAAAGCCAGCTAACAAGGGTGTTAACGTCCAAATTCAAACCAGTCCGGTTAATTTGTTTAATGCTTTTCGTACAGGTGCAGTCGATATAGCTTATCTGTCACTACAGCCAGATCAAAATCGCAGTTTGGAAGAAGGTGCAAAAAAAGGGGATTGGCAAGCGATCGCAGCTCAAGGTAGCGTAGTAAGTTATCTGGTATTAAACCGGAATCAGCAGCCTTTAGATAAATTAGAGGTAAGACAAGCGATCGCATCAATAATTGACCGTCCACTTTTAAATCAGCGGGCGTTACTTGGTCAAGCAGATCCGCTTTATAGCATGATTCCCACGACATTCAATGTTTCTGTGCCATTATTCAAAGATAAATATGGCGATGCTAACTTTGAACAAGCTAAAAAATTATTAACTACTGCTGGTTTCTCCAAAGAAAATCCCGCAAAAGTACAAATTTGGTATCCTTCTAGTTCGCCTACTCGCAGTTTGGCAGCACAGACACTCAAATCTCTTGTGGATACCAAAATGGATGGAATACTGCAATTTGAAGTTACCCAAGCTGAAGGGCCTGCCTTTTTTAAAGACATTTCCAGGGGTTTGTATCCAGCAGCTTTACTTGATTGGTATCCAGACTTTTTAGATCCAGATAATTACGTCCAGCCGTTTTTGTCTTGTGACAAAGGTTCAGTTGCTAAAGGATGCGAAGATGGAGGCAGTCAAACTCAAGGTTCGTTCTACTATAGCGAAGCTATAAATAAACTGATTGATCAGCAACGCAAAGAACAAAAACCTGAAGCGCGTCAGAAAATCTTTACCGAAATTCAAACCCAAGTAACAACTGATGTACCTTACGTTCCCTTATGGCAAAACAAAGACTATGTATTTGCCCGAAATGGTGTGAGCAGCGTCCAACTTAACCCTACGCAAATTCTGGTTTATCACACAATTAAAAAGTAGTCATTGGTCATTAGTCATTGGTCATAGCTTTTGACTTTTGACTCTTAAATAAAATCTTTCATGTTCAATACTGAGACGTTGTTTGAAAAGTTTTTCGCTGTGACTTTTGGCACTTTTAGATCCCCCCTACCCTTGTAAGCCCTTAGTCCCCCCTTGCAAAGGGGGGAAATATCCGGTTCTCCCCCTTTGCAAGGGGGAGTTAGAGGGGGTAATTCGACTTGTGTATACACCGTAGCCTTATAAAGGGGGGTTAGGGGGAGCAAGATATGTGCAACTTCACATTAAATTGGTATTAGTTGTTAAATAATTTCATTTTTACTCAAATTTGATATCAGCGAAAAGGGAATTTTCCCAAATTGGATGTAGCAAACACTCTAGCGAAAATGCGTCTCTCCTCCTTTACGCCTCTGTGGTAGACTACGGCAAGTCAAAGTGTCTACGTGATTCTAAATCTATAACTTCTTGCGGCAACTCAAATAAACCATCTTCCCCAGTTTCAAAATCAATCACCTGATACACAGCATCAATATTTAATTCACCATAAATATGAGGAAATAATTCACCTATTTCAGCAGGTTCATAGCGAATTTCAGCTTGTACTTTCTCAGAATCAATAAAAAGTAGTAGCAAATCTTTCTGATTATCAAAAAATCTCTTGGCAACTTTGAGTATTTGCGTTGATTTTGAACAATGTATAAAACCTTCACTGTCTAAAGAATCAGCGCGATATGTACCGAGATTTTTTGCTTGTTCCCATTGGTGGCGTTTGGTAATGTGAATAATAGTGTTCATAGAAAATCTAGGAATTTCTGCGGATTGTAATATTTTCAGGAAATCTTCTAACTTGGTAAAGTCTTTAATTACTTTTGTAGCGCCTACATTTGTTAATTTCTTATCACCTATGCCAATAAAAGCAATATTCAACCGATAGGCAGCTTTTACATCCCAAACACCATCACCGACAAAAACAACTTTCTGGAATTTTTCAACTTGATAAAGATTCTCTGCTTTGATAATAGCTGTTTTAATAATATCTTCTCGCGAAAGTGCATCATTCGCTGAGGCTAACGGAATGCCTTCTATTTCTAAGTTGGCTTTTTGAAGTTTTAGTTTAGCAGACTCACGCCAACCACCAGTTGCGATCGCAACACAGCAATCAGGGTATAACTGTAATTTAGCTAATACATTTGCAGAACCAGGTATTCCGCTGAATAAATCTTGGTTATTAATATACGCTTCCTGGAGTAGACTAACAAAACGCGCTTTGATTCTGACTAACTCTTCATCTGAAGGAAGACGTTTTAATTTTTCTTTGAAAATTTCTTGGGTAATTCCCGAATCTGTGGTGTATGAATATTCAGACCAATTTGTATGTACACCAAAAATTCCAAATTCTAATGCAAAAGCACGTTTAAAACAATCTTCATCAACTTTGTAGGTGTTTGTCAGTGTACCATCAATATCAAAAATCACTAATTGCATACAAGCGATCGCTCTACAAAATTATTCTTTAAAATATCACGCTTAGACACTCCAGATGCAGAGCTTTTCTTTGTGCTTTTACATGAGGTTATGATTTTATAAATTCGGCGGAATACAAACATCTGGCGCACACAATCCAATAAACTGTAGGGTTGTCACCTCAAAAGTATTCAAATCTACGCGACGGATAGAATGGTTATTGGTATCAGCAATATATAGATATGAATCCATAACACTCAATCCTGAAGGTTCAAAAAAGCGGCTATTTTTACCTTGACCATCTTGTAAACCCGCAGAACCATCTCCCAAAACTGTTTGACAATTACCACTGGGACTAACTAATTTAATTTTGTGATTATAGGTATCTGCTACCCACAGAAAATTCTGAGCAAATTCAACTCCTAAACAGTGTTGTAAACGCACATCTTCACCTTGTCCATCTACATCTCCAAAGTCAAATAAACCCCCACTACCGCAAACAGTTCGCACTTGAAACGGTTCGACAATTCCCACACCGCGAATTGAACTAACTTCACTGTCAGCAATATATAATTCTTGCCCATTATTAGTAATACCACTAGGTTGAGCAAAGGCAGATTCGGTAAGTGAACCATCAATACACGCTTCTGCACCAGTACCAGCATAAGTTTTGATAATGCCAGTTTCTAAATCCATTTCCCAAATTTGATGCGGCCCAGCCATTGCAATAAATAAGGTATTTCCCACTTTCACTAAATCCCAAGGGGAATTCAGCGCGGTTTCTAAACCAGCACCGCCATGAGGATGAATATTGCGGCTTTGTTCACCAATTCCTGCAATAGTTTCAACTACTTGGCGCTTTAAATCAACTCGCCGCAGTGCATGATTTTCTGTATCAGCAACGTAAAGAATCTGATTTTCGGCATCATAAGCCATTCCTTGCGGTGCAAAAAACTGCACTTCGTTAAAAGTACCATCGGTTAAGCCAGATTTTCCAGTCCCAATTAATTGTAAAATTTCTCCATCAAAGCTACTCATAATCAGGCGGTGATGTCCAGAGTCAGCGATGAATAAACCTGCTTGAGTAGCTAGAACTTTACCAGGAAAAGCTAGGGGTGTGATTAATGGTTGGCGCTGTTTTTCTAAAGTCAAGCTAATTTCTTGAAAATTAATTGTGTCTTTGTTTTGGTGTTGCTGAATTAACTTTTGAATCAACTCGTCTAAAGTATCACGGTTTCCTTCACCAGAAATCTGGCCAATCACGTAACCTTCTGGATCAATAATTATTAACGTAGGCCAAGCACGCACAGCATACTCTTGCCAAATCCGAAAATCTCTGTCAACTACAACTGGATGTTCAATGTTGTAGCGCAGAATAGCTTGACGGATATTTTCTGTTTCTTTTTCATTTTCAAATTTGGCGGAGTGAACGCCGATAATGGTAAGGCTATCTTTATATTTTTGTTCTAAATATTTCAGGTTTGGCAGAATATGTAGACAATTAATGCAGCAGTATGTCCAAAAATCTAAAATTACGACTCTACCTTTGAATTGTTTAAGAGACAAAGGCTTATCGGTATTTAGCCAAGAGTAATTTTGTGGCAATTCTGGCGCTCTAACACGGGGAATCATAAAGTATCCTTTGATAAAGTCAACTCATCACTTGAACTTTAAATTCAGAGTGGTTTTTATGCAGATTTTACTGCCTTTATACACAATAAAAGGTAGACAAAGCCTTAAATTACTTAAACTAAAGTCTGCAAATAATCAAACTTGATCCCTCTATATTACAGTAAGTCTATCGATTTGTCGTAACTTGAAGTATAATTATCCTCTCAAACAGAGTCAGTGAAAGTTTATGAACACTTTTTATGTTTCAGATTTAGATGGAACATTGCTTGGAGATAATGCAATTCTTTCTTCGTTCAGCAAGAAAATACTTTCTGAACTCTTGCATCAAGGACTCCAGTTTACTGTAGCTAGTGCGCGTAGCGTTGTTTCTATGCAAATCATTCTGAAAGATTTGAATCTTCGTCTCCCGATTATTGAATTTAATGGTGCTTTTATTTCTGATTTGGATTCTGGTAGACATGAAATCATAAATTTTATTTGTCCTTCTGTAGTTGAAAGTATCTACAAAATTATCCTGGAGTTTGGCTGTGTTCCCTTTGTATCTAGTTTTAATGGCACAGAAGATTGTGTTTACTATAAAAATGTAATGAACGATGGAATGCGTTGGCATATTAACGATCGCCTAACTAGCAAAGACCGAAGATTGAGAGCAATTGAAGATTTGACACATTCTTTTAGCGATCAAATTGTTTGTCTAACAGTGATTGGTCACGCACAGGAATTACTCGAACTTCAAGGCGCGATTATTGAAAGACATAAAACTAATGTAGAGACACACTTGATGGAAAACCAATACTCTTTAGGTTGGTATTGGTTAACAATTCATGACCGCAAAGCCACGAAAGCTCAAGCCATTCGGACTCTGGTAGAAAATTATGGATTACAGGAAAGTGAGATTGTAGTCTTTGGCGATCAAATTAATGACATCAAAATGTTCAAAATTGCTAATCATGCCATTGCAGTTGCTAACGCAGATGCCAAACTGAAACGTTATGCAACATTAGAAATTGGCTCAAACACAGAAGATAGCGTTGTTAAATACATTCATCAGGATTGGTTGAACAGATTTGCTTAGAAAAAGGGACTGGGGATTGGACTACCAGTTTCTAACTTTCAGTATCCGCATAAACTAGAAATGGTTTTAATGGACATCACTTTTGAAAAGACTTGACAGACTAACTACCATAGAGTTGTCAGCTTGGGTACAACAAGCAAAAACGAAAGCTGAACACGGAAAAGTTATCGATCGCATTCCGCAATTAGCTAAAGCCGATCCTGGTTGGTTTGCAGTTCATATCTGTCTTAAATCGGGTAAAAATATCAGTTTTGGGGATATAGCTTCTAATTTCCCGCTAATGAGCGTGATTAAAACATTTTCTCTCCTTTATCTGCTGGAACATTTTGGAGCAGAAACGGTTTTTAAGTGGGTTGGGGTGAAACCATCGGATGCACCCTTCAATTCTTTAGAACAATTAGTTAGCGATCGCGGCCACCCTCGCAACCCTATGATTAATAGTGGGGCAATCACTCTCGCTGATAAGTTACCAGGAAAGGACGCTAGCCAACGCACTCTCTTATTTTGTCAATGGCTTAACCAATTAGCAGGTTGCCAACTAAGTTTAGATGAGGTGATGCTGGCTTCAGTGCGATTAACCCGTTCAACAGCTAATGAAGCGATCGCAAACTATCTTGCCGAAGCTGGACATCTAGAAAATATTGAAACAGCGCTTGACACTTACGAGCAAATATGCTGCATATCTGGGCGAGTTGAAGATTTAGCTTTGTTGGGAAAACCGCTAGCTTGTGAAAATAACTTTTTAAAATCACAAAACCGCCTAATTGTCAATGCTGTGATGTTAACTTGTGGACTATACGAAGCTTCTGCCAAGTTTGCAGTCAGAATTGGTCTACCAATGAAATCAGGGATTGGTGGTGGACTTGTAGCAATAGTACCAGGTGAGGGAGCGATCGCTTGCTACAGTCCTGGGTTGGATGATATCGGAAATCCTGTAGGTGCGATCGCATTTGTTGAGGCTTTAGCGCAAGAGTTACAGTTGAGTATTTTTGGTTAACTCTGGTTTTTCTGTTTCGGGAGCGCTTATTTTAGGTAACGGCGTTGATTCAGGAGTCGGCGTGACATCTGGTTGTGGTTCTGGTGCTGGAGACTCGATAATCTCTGGCAGTGTTGGTGGCAAACTAGGAGATGGCGCAACTGTTACTTGTGGAGTCGGTGTCTTGCCCGTTTGACGGTTGAAAAATCCCCCAAATCTAGATTTTTTTGGCTGAGGTGTTACTTTTTCGGGCAACGGTGTAGATTCAGGAGTCGGCGTTACCTCTGGCTGTGGTTCTGGTGTTGGCGTAATTATTTCTGGTACTGGAGACTCGATAATCTCTGGCAGCGTGGGTGGCAAACTAGGAGATGGTGCAACTGTTGTTTGTGGTGTGGGAACTTTACCAGCCCCACGGTTAAAAAATCCGCCAAATCTAGGTTTTGTTGGTTGAGGGATAACTTTTTCAGGTAACGGCGTTGATTCAGGAGTCGGCGTTACCTCTGGCTGTGGTTCTGGTATCGGAGACTCAATGATTTCTGATGGTGTCGGGGATAAGGTGGGAGATGGTACAGCCGTTGGAACTTCCAATTCTGGTTGTTCTGGCTGTGTTTTAGATTCTTTGGGAACTTCAGTTTCAGGAATGGGCTGTTTTTCTAGCTTCGGTTGTATTTGGGGTGTTTTTTCAACAGAAGGGGTAGGTGTGGGTTTAGGTACAAGTTTATAATTCGGATCTACAATGCCCCGAACCTCATCTGCTGTGAGTTCTCCTCTCACGATTTTTGATAAAGTGTCTTTACCCTTTGGCTGGTAGTCAATCAACCGGACTGTGGTATTAAAGGCATTTTTGAGAGGATTTCCCTGATTATCGAGAAATTCCAGCTTTATCCAGTTTTTACCAGTTTGGAAACCTTTAAGATAAACAGCTTGCCAGCGATCGAAAATAAAACTTTCACCATTAATTGTGACGCGGATACGCCAATCACTAAATCCGTCGTTAGCGTTTTCCTTCTCAATCAGATGTAGGGGAGCGTTAGTTAGATAAAAGTCCAGTAATATTGGCTCTGCCCCATAGCTGCTTTGAGGACGGCTATAAGTTAGCAAAGGTAACTTGGGATCTGGGTTGTTGTCGTCGGTTTTGGTAAAGACGTGAAATGTTGTTTGGGCATAAGCGCCTTCATTCTTAAAGCTTTCATGCCAAGGACGAGAAGCAAAGACGCGCAGGGTATGAGTACCTGGAGACAAGTCAGGCAAAACCAAAGGCTGATTCAGGTCGTAAACAGGTATATAAGGTTGATTATCCAGAATTACGTGTAAATGTGGCCCCAATTGTAATTGTGGGTCTTTAAATATTGGTAGATCCCTAACTTGAAAACTGGCTGTAATTTTATCATCTTGAAAAACTTCATCAGATTTTGGAGTAACAATTGTCACTTGTGGCTGATAAACTTCCAAAATTGTCCGCAGTTCTTGAATAACAGATGGTGGGGAAACTTCCGAAAATTGCTTTGAAATTTGAGAAATCTGTGGAGAGTTTTCTCTATAGCTATTAGATACTTCCTGGCTAGCGACTTTCTCGCCGCAACTGGTCAAGCTTAATACCAGCAACAATGTCATTATCCACCTAAGAATCGGGAACCTCTCAGGGACGAGCTTCTCTAACACCCTTTTCTGCCACGAGTTCATGCGTTGCACCCAGTGATAGTCTTCGACAATTGACAGATTATTTTCGCTCAAACTGTCCATCTGGAACTATAGCCCAAAAGGTGAAATCCACCTCACATCGCCTAAGTTTTCCTGTGTCTATTTCAGTAGATTTTAAAATAAGTCATACTTTTTACAGCTTTTTACTTACAACAATGGAAAGATGACACAAATGTTCATGAGTAATAGTAGTAAAAGCTGGAACGCCCAACACATACAGCAAAACCATAAAACTTACCAATTGTTATTCTTTGTAAATTAAAATGGTTAATCTATTGACTTTTAGACAAATAGTTTGACGTTAAAAGGCAGATAAGGCGGGAATTCCAGCAATATTCCACCAAGTTTGAATTATTGTTAAAATATCTCCAACAAAGTGCAGGTGAAGACTCTATAATTCAACGAGAAACAACTCTCCACATAGGGTCTTCATCGCGGCTTCAGTAAAATTCTGAGTATCCGGTAATGGTTCACTTTGTGGTATTCATGATTCCTCATTCCTTATCAAGAGAGGAGGTCAAATGACAATAAGTCCTCCGGAGCGAGAGGAAAAAAAGGCAAGAGTAATCGTTGATAATGACCCAGTTCCAACCTCATTTGAGGCATGGGCAAAACCTGGACATTTTGACAGATCCTTAGCCAGAGGTCCCAAAACCACCACATGGATTTGGAACCTGCACGCACTCGCCCATGATTTTGATACACATACAAGCGATTTAGAAGACATATCCCGCAAGATATTCTCAGCCCACTTCGGCCACTTAGCCGTAGTGATGGTTTGGTTGAGCGGGATGATTTTCCACGGCGCGAAGTTTTCTAACTACGAAGCTTGGTTAAGCGACCCATTGAACGTTAAACCAAGTGCCCAAGTTGTTTGGCCCATTGTCGGGCAAGACATTTTAAACGGTGATGTTGGCGGTGGTTTCCACGGTATTCAAATCACCTCCGGTTTGTTCCAAGTATGGCGTGGCTGGGGGATTACAAACTCCTTCCAGCTTTACTGCACAGCGATCGGTGGATTGGTATTAGCAGGCTTGTTCCTATTTGCCGGCTGGTTCCACTACCACAAACGCGCTCCCAAACTGGAATGGTTCCAGAATGTGGAGTCGATGCTGAATCACCACTTGCAAGTACTGCTAGGTTGTGGTTCCTTGGGATGGGCAGGTCACTTAATCCACGTGTCCAATCCGACCAACAAGCTTTTGGATGCAGGTGTTGCTCTCAAAGACATCCCCTTGCCCCACGAGTTCATCTTGAACAAAGACTTGTTGACCGAGTTGTATCCCAGCTTTGCTGCTGGTTTAGCACCTTTCTTCACCTTGAACTGGGGTCAGTATGCTGACATCCTGACCTTCAAGGGCGGTCTGAACCCGGTAACAGGTGGCTTGTGGATGACTGACATTGCTCATCACCATTTAGCGATCGCAGTTCTCTTTATCGTTGCTGGTCACCAGTACCGTACCAACTGGGGTATTGGTCACAGTATTAAAGAGATCCTCGAAAACCACAAAGGCCCTTTCACCGGCGAAGGTCACAAAGGTCTCTACGAAAACCTGACCACATCTTGGCACGCTCAGTTGGCTACCAACTTAGCCTTCTTGGGTTCGCTGACCATCATCATCGCGCATCACATGTACGCGATGCCCCCCTATCCATATTTGGCAACTGATTACGCTACGCAGTTGTGCATATTCACTCACCATATTTGGATCGGTGGTTTCTTGATTGTTGGTGGAGCAGCTCACGCTGCGATCTTCATGGTGCGGGATTACGATCCAGTTGTGAATCAAAACAACTTGCTGGATCGGGTGATTCGTCACCGTGACGCGATTATTTCTCACCTGAACTGGGTGTCTATTTTCCTCGGCTTTCATAGCTTTGGACTTTACATCCACAACGACACAATGCGTGCATTGGGTCGTCCTCAAGACTTGTTCTCTGATACAGGGATTCAATTGCAGCCAGTATTTGCCCAGTGGATACAAGGTATTCACGCCTTGGCTCCTGGTACAACTGCACCCAATGCCCTAGAACCAGTTAGCTATGTCTTTGGCGGCGGTGTCTTGGCTGTTGGCGGTAAAGTGGCAGCTGCACCCATTGTTTTGGGCACAGCGGACTTCCTAATTCACCACATTCACGCTTTCACCATTCACGTCACCGTCCTAATTCTGCTCAAAGGTGTGCTGTACGCCCGTAGCTCTCGTCTGATTCCAGACAAAGCAAACTTGGGCTTCCGCTTCCCCTGCGACGGCCCCGGTCGTGGCGGTACCTGTCAAGTCTCTGGTTGGGATCACGTATTCCTCGGACTTTTCTGGATGTACAACTCCTTGTCTATTGTAATTTTCCACTTCAGCTGGAAGATGCAATCAGATGTTTGGGGAACCGTAGATGCAGATGGGACTGTAACTCACATCACTGGTGGTAACTTCGCCCAAAGCGCAATTACTATCAACGGTTGGTTACGAGACTTCTTGTGGGCACAAGCCACACAAGTCATCAATTCCTATGGCAGCGCGCTATCTGCATACGGACTACTCTTCTTAGGCGCTCACTTTGTCTGGGCATTCAGCTTGATGTTCCTGTTCAGTGGTCGCGGCTACTGGCAAGAACTGATTGAGTCCATTGTTTGGGCGCATAACAAACTGAAGGTAGCACCAGCAATTCAGCCTCGCGCTCTGAGTATTATTCAGGGTCGGGCTGTAGGGGTAGCTCACTACCTCTTGGGAGGAATTGCCACAACTTGGGCATTCTTCCATGCACACATCCTTTCAGTAGGGTAGCAATCAGCAAAATTTTGGATTTTGGATTTTAGATTTTAGATTTAATCCAAAATCCAAAATCTGAAATCCGAAATTGAACTGATACTTGATGGCTAAAGGTCAGAGGATTTATTAAACCTATGGCGACAAAATTTCCGAAATTTAGCCAGGATCTCGCACAGGACCCGACGACTCGTCGGATATGGTATGCGATCGCTACAGGCAACGATTTTGAAACCCATGATGGCATGACGGAAGAAAATCTTTACCAAAAGATTTTCGCAACTCACTTCGGTCACTTGGCAATCATCTTCCTGTGGGCATCCAGCCTCCTGTTCCACGTGGCCTGGCAAGGTAACTTTGAACAGTGGATTAAAGATCCCCTTCACATCCGTCCCATCGCCCATGCGATTTGGGACCCCCACTTTGGTAAACCAGCGATCGAAGCTTTTACCCAAGCGGGCGCTAGCAATCCGGTAAACATTACCTACTCTGGTCTCTACCATTGGTGGTATACCATCGGTATGCGGAATAACGGCGAACTGTACAACGGTTCAGTGTTCTTGCTATTATTCGCTGCTGTATTACTGTTTGCTGGTTGGCTGCACTTGCAACCCAAGTACCGTCCTAGCTTGGCATGGTTTAAGAGCGCTGAACATCGCCTAAACCACCACTTAGCAGGTTTGTTTGGTGTTAGTTCATTGGCTTGGGCTGGTCACTTAATTCACGTTGCTGTCCCCGAAGCTCGCGGTCAGCACGTAGGTTGGGATAACTTCCTGAATACCCCACCCCATCCAGCCGGTTTGACACCATTCTTTACAGGCAACTGGGGTGTTTACTCTCAAAACCCTGACACTCCTGGACATATCTTTGGGACATCGCAAGGTGCAGGAACTGCAATTCTGAGTTTCTTGGGTGGTTTCCATCCCCAGACAGAAGCTTTGTGGCTGACTGACATCGCTCATCACCACCTAGCGATCGCAGTTTTATTCATCGTTGCTGGTCACATGTACCGGACAAACTTTGGGATTGGTCACAGTCTCAAAGAAGCATTAAATGCCAAGAGTTTCTTTGGTATTCCTGTTGAAGGCCCGTTCAACCTACCTCACCAAGGTATCTACGACACCTACAACAACTCCCTGCACTTCCAATTGGGATGGCACTTAGCAGCGCTAGGTGTTGTTACTTCCCTGGTAGCGCAGCACATGTACTCCATGCCTTCCTACGCATTTATTGCGAAGGACTACACAACTCAGGCAGCGTTGTACACGCATCACCAGTATATTGCTGGATTCCTGATGCTTGGTGCTTTTGCTCACGGAGCAATCTTCTGGGTACGTGATTACGATCCAGAACAAAATAAAGGCAACGTACTTGACCGCGTATTGAAGCACAAAGAAGCGATTATTTCCCACCTTAGCTGGGTATCCCTTTTCTTGGGCTTCCACACCCTTGGTTTGTACGTACACAATGACGTAGTAGTTGCTTTCGGCACTCCTGAAAAGCAAATCTTGATTGAGCCAGTATTTGCTCAATTCGTCCAAGCTGCTAATGGTAAAGTACTGTACGGTTTAGATGCTTTGCTATCTAACCCCGATAGTATTGCTTACACAGCATGGCCTAACTACGCTAACGTTTGGCTTCCAGGTTGGTTAGATGCCATCAATGCTGGTACTAACTCCCTGTTCTTGACAATTGGCCCTGGCGACTTCTTGGTTCACCATGCGATCGCTCTAGGTCTGCACACCACCACCTTGATCTTGGTCAAAGGTGCTTTGGATGCCCGTGGTTCTAAGCTGATGCCCGATAAAAAGGACTTCGGCTATGCCTTCCCTTGCGACGGCCCCGGTCGTGGCGGTACTTGCGACATCTCAGCATGGGATTCCTTCTACCTCGCTACATTCTGGATGCTCAACACCATTGGTTGGTTGACCTTCTACTGGCATTGGAAACATCTAGGTATTTGGCAAGGCAACGTAGCTCAGTTCAATGAGAACTCTACATATCTCATGGGCTGGTTCCGCGATTACCTCTGGGCTAACTCTGCTCAGTTGATTAACGGTTACAACCCTTACGGCGTGAATAACCTGTCTGTCTGGGCTTGGATGTTCCTATTTGGACACCTAGTTTGGGCTACTGGCTTCATGTTCTTAATCTCCTGGAGAGGTTACTGGCAAGAGTTGATTGAAACCCTTGTTTGGGCACACGAACGCACTCCTCTAGCTAACCTAGTTCGCTGGAAAGACAAGCCCGTTGCTCTGTCTATTGTTCAAGCTCGTGTAGTTGGTCTAGCTCACTTCACTGTTGGCTACGTCGTAACTTACGCAGCATTCTTGATTGCTTCTACTGCTGGTAAGTTCGGTTAATTCGGCTGCTAGTTTTGTAGATAAGTAATAAAAATCCCCTGCCGCAAGGTGGGGGATTTTTTTATTGAGCGGGCAAGATGCCCAGTTTAGGAGATAGAACTCATAAAAGATTGTCGAGTGCTGGCGTTCGCAATGATAGCTTTTATAGGAAACTAAAAATACTGCTAACTTTTGAATAAACTTGTTGTAAAAAACCATATCATTTACCCTAGGAGTTATTACCCTAGGAGTTATCAAATGTCCCTTCCCGAAATTACTCAAAAGCTATTAGCCGCGAAACAAGAAAAAAAACTAAGCTTTGCCGATTTGGAAAAAGTTATCGGACGTGATGAAGTATGGATTGCTGCTTTATTCTATCGGCAAGCTAGTGCTTCCGAGGAAGAAGCTAAGTTACTAGTTGAAGCATTGGGGTTAGATAATAGTTATATTAAAGAATTGACTGAATATCCTATAAAAGGATTAGGCCCAGTTGTACCAATTGACCCATTGATTTATCGTTTCTACGAGATTATGCAAGTTTATGGTTTCCCCATTAAGGAAGTAATTCAAGAAAAGTTTGGTGACGGGATTATGAGTGCCATTGACTTTACCTTAGATATAGAAAAAGAAGAAGACCCCAAAGGCGATCGCGTTAAAATCATTATGTCTGGTAAATTTTTACCATACAAAAAGTGGTAGTGTTTCAGTCTTACTTATTTTAGGAGTATATTTTCATCCACAGAGATACAAAGTTAATATACTCCTCTGCGTCAAAAAAATAACTGTTAAAATTAAATCCTTGAATAATACCAAAACAAGTTATAACTAGAAAAAACGAGATAATTTTATAAATCTTGCAAGAAGAACCAATAACGCCACCAAAAGAAATAATTTTTAATCCCTTTTATACCCAGCAGAACGGAGCAGCATATTTAGGTGATAGCCTTAAACTTATTCAATTCATTGATGATAATAGTATTAATTTAATTATCACATCACCTCCATTCGCACTCACCCGCAAAAAAGAATACGGTAACGAAACCGCTGAAAAATATATTGAGTGGTTCCTACCTTTCGCCTATGAATTTAAAAGAGTACTCACAGAGAATGGCTCATTCGTACTAGATTTAGGCGGCGCTTACCTACCTGGTAATCCCGTGCGGAGTATCTACCAATACGAACTTTTAGTGAGATTATGCAAAGAAGTAGGTTTCTTTCTTGCTCAAGAATTTTACCACTATAATCCGGCTCGACTGCCAACCCCTGCTGAGTGGGTGACAATCAGACGAATTCGCGTTAAAGATTCAGTCAATACAGTTTGGTGGTTGTCTAAAACCCCGCATCCTAAAGCAGATAACAGAAAAGTTTTAAAGCCTTATAGCCAAAGTATGAAACAATTACTCAAAAATGGTTATAAGGCAAAAATACGTCCTAGCGGACATGATATTTCTGATAAATTCCAAAAGGATAACCAGGGTGCAATTCCGCCGAATTTACTAGAAATTCCTAATACTGAATCTAATAGCGTTTATTTACGACGCTGCAAAACAGCAGAAATTAGACCCCATCCAGCACGTTTTCCTCAAGGGTTCGCCGAGTTCTTCATCAAATTCTTAACTGATGAAGGTGATAGGGTATTAGATCCATTTGCAGGTTCTAATACAACCGGCTTTGTTGCTGAAACTCTGCAACGCCGATGGATATCTTTTGAAATTAATGAGAATTATGTAATGGGAAGTCGTTATCGATTTAGCGAATAACGAAATTAAGTGAAGAGTCAGGAGCAAGAAGTTAAAATTTCTAACTTATAACTCGTAACTCATAATTACTCACTTAGATTTCTCCATTTACCTGCATTTGATGAACTTGATCCGCTAGCTCTTGACGACCTTGATCATCTAGTTTGTCAATAGCTAACATTCCCATGAGAATAACTTCTTTTAGGGTCAAACGTGTCGAATGTGCCTGTTTTTGCACAATCTCTTTAATAATGGGACTGACACCAATCGCTGTACTAGCTCTAGCCACGTAATAAAAGCAAAACACTAATGATTCAGCCTAAATCTTAGCACTTTCAATGAGGTTATTCTCTAGAGGTAAAACTTAATTTAAATGTGTTTCAACTCATACTTCAATGAGTAAACATAAATTTTTAAATTACGTATATAGGACTAGTATTTTATTCTTGAAATACACGTATATTATGTATTGCCGAGAGTACGGTACTACAAGCTTGAAATGGTGCGTTACCCTCTGCAAAAACATCCTACAAGACAACTGAGAAGCCTTCTTGACTGTTGCCTGTTGCCTATTCCCTATTGCCTGCCTACGCAAATTAGTTCAGAAATCAAAGCGGATTCCTATAGTGAGTTCTAAACTTCTCAGTATGGTAAACTTGATGCTTGCTCACTCAGGACACATCATCGTATGATATCAATTTCTCAACGGTTAAACTTTTGCCTATTCCTCCAGAATTTCCACGAAATTTTCAATCGTCACATCAAAGGTGCGAGCTAATTTGTGGATAGCAGTAAAGTCAACTGTCATCATTCCAGGACGACGCGCATAAATTCTAACTGTGCTGTAAATTACCCCAGAACGGTCAGAAACTTCTTTTAGTGTCCATCCTTTCTCTTTTGCTAGTTCTCGAATCTTTAATCTGACTAATCCCATATTTGATAACTGATGCATTTGCACCGCTCAATTTAATATGAGAAATTAAAAAGTGTAGACGCGTACTTTTACAAAGAAGCAAGCTACGTGGAGCGTATCGTAGAGAAACCGCTTGTGGTCAGACATCGCCTCTCGGTCTAGCAAACTCTCATGCGATCGCTACCAATTTACTGAAATCTAGAAACATGAAATAAAATGGTTATTTCCTATATTACCAATATCAAAAGCAAAAGCCTCTGTCCTGAGATACTCAAAAATTGCTCACTAATCGCCAAGTTTGCAAACACTTACAATATTTGTGACAACTGAGTTATGGAAAGTTGTCAGTTGCTAAAAACAATGCTTTCAGTAGAAAGATTCTTACAAACAAGACTTCTATACCACCGAGAAAACCGTACTTTAAAGAGATCGTAAATTGTCAAATATAATCTCGTGAACACGCTTTACAGAACTATACAGTGTAAATAAGAATAATAACTTAACCGAAGTAAAATTTTCCTGAATACAGACAACTAATGCTGTCATAGGGAAAAGCAGTGAGTAGAGGAGAGAGAAAACGATGAGGGACCCTTATCTGTTGGCAGCAGGCTTGTTAACAGGACTAGCAATACCAGCATCGGCTCTTCCACATCTGTCAATTGTCCTGCCCGAAAGTTCTAAATTTCTGTGGGATTTAAAACAGGGTTCGCAGGCAATAGTCAGTACAAAAATTATCCCCAGCGTTGATCTCTCCTTACCAGAACTCAGCGGCCAAGCGTTCCAACCCCTAAAAAATTCGCAGCCAACAGTAAGTGAGAAAAACGTCCCTAGCGTACCAGAATTCAGCAGTCAGGGATTACCAGGCGCAACAGAGTCATTAATCAACCCCAGCACCCAAGCAACTAGCCTCTTATTGACATCTGGCAATCAACTTTACTACCAAAGATTGGCGGCTCTGAAAACAGGTCAGATTTATACACGCGTAAATAGTGATAATTTGCAATCATTGTGGGAGTCGATCAAGAAACGTCAACTAACTTATGACGACTGGAAAAGTTTATTAGCTTTAGAAGCGAGAGCGATCGCTCAAGGTCAAGGTACCAATCATCTAAGTATCTTAATTGGCGATTCTTTAAGCATGTGGTTTCCTAGAGAAAAGCTACCTGCTGGTAAATTGTGGCTCAATCAAGGCATATCTGGAGATACTTCCAGTGGTGTTTTAAAAAGATTGGGAGCATTTTCGGCAACACGGCCAAATGTAATTTACATTATGGCTGGGATTAACGACTTACGAAAAGGCGATAGCGATGAAACGATTTTGCGTAATTATCGCCGGATTGTCCGTCGTTTACGACAGACTCACCCCCAAAGTCAAATCATTGTCCAATCAATTTTGCCGACTCGCCTACCAAAACTTTCCAATAGCCGCATTCGTAACATCAACACACAACTAACCCTGATTGCTAAACAAGAAGGCGCTAATTATCTAAATATTTATAGCTGGTTTACGGATATGGAGGGCAATTTGCGCCCAGAGTTGACTACAGATGGATTGCACTTGTCTCAAGAAGGATATGATGTGTGGCGAACAGCACTACAGCAGATAGAATACAAGCTCACTCAGCATGAGAATTGAGCGATCGCTTGGCCGACATTTGGAGCGATGTCTACGACGGGCTGCGCCTGCGCGATTTTAAATTTATGGAAGTTCCTGATAGCGATACCATCAACATCCGTTCTGTAATTGAACACCAATTGGCAGCCTTTAAAAAGGATGATGCCCAAGGTGCTTTTGCCTTCGCTAGTCCAACAATTCAGGCACAATTCAGAAACCCAGAAAATTTTATGCAGATGGTAAAGACAAGCTACCCGGCAGTATACCGTCCTCGTTCTGTTTTTTTTGAAAAGGTAACAACCATCCAGGGAAACATAACTCAACCAGTGCTACTACTTTCTCCTGATGGAATTCCCTTGAGGGCTTTATATTTTATGGAAAAACAGCCCGATAATATCTGGAGGATTAACGGTTGCTTTCTAGTTTCTCTAGAAGGTAAATAAATTCAAAATCTTATGCTTTAACGCCCAAGGCTTCCCGATTCAAAACCTGATTCAACTTACCGCTACGATAACCTTCCAAATCTAAGGTTACATAGATAAATCCAAAATCTTGGAATGCAGAAACTAATGTTTGTAAATCATTAGTCAACACAAACTCTTTAATTTGTTCTGGTGGTAATTCAATGCGTGCTGTATCTCCTTCCGATCGCACACGCAAATTCTGCCAACCTAGCTTTCGCAGATAAATTTCTCCTCTACCGACTCGTTGCAACTTAGTTACAGTAATCTCTTCACCGTAAGGAAACCGAGAACTGAGGCAAGGTTGAGCAGGTTTATCCCACCAAGATAAACCAAGTTGTTGCGAAAGTTGGCGAACTTCAACTTTGCTGACACCCACTTCTGCTAAAGGCGATCGCGCCCCTCTTTCCTTAGCCGCCTGAATTCCTGGGCGATAATCATGCAAATCATCAGCATTTACCCCATCGACTACATAGGGATAACCCAACTCTAAAGCTAAAGGTTTGAGAGTGTCGTGCAATTCACTTTTGCAAAAATAACAGCGATTAACTGGGTTAGAGGTGTAATTGGGATTTTCCATCTCGTGAGTCTGGACAATTTTATGAGGAATCCCAATAGTTGCAGCTTGAATTTTCGCGTCTTCCAACTCTTCTGGCAACAGCGAAGGAGAAACAGCAGTGACAGCCAAAGCGCGATCGCCCAACACATCATAAGCAATTTTGGCAACCAAAGTACTGTCAACGCCTCCAGAGTAGGCAATCAACGCCTGCTCCATTTCTCTAAATAAGGCTCTTAATTGCTCAAATTTTTCTGTCAGCATCATTTCCCAATCCTGCCAAAACCCGATAGCACCCAATCATTTATATTGTAGTCATTAGTTATGGCGCTTTGGGCATAAGACCCAGAGAGGAAAGACTTACTGTAACTTCCCCTCTGCTCCTCTGCTCCCCTGCTCCTCTGCTTCCCTGCTCCTCTGCTCCCCATCAACCAACGTTGGTGCTTGACTGTACTTAGCCACCAGACGGGCTAAAAGTGGTAAATCAATTGGTTTAGAAATATAGTCATTTACACCAGCGGCTAGACAAGTTTCGCGATCGCCTTTCATTGCCATTGCTGTTTGAACAATTACCGGAATCGTCCGATATTGTGGATGTTCTCGCAGTTGTTGCACCAAGTTAAGACCATTTCCATCTGCTAGATAAACATCCATTAAAATCAGCACCGGCTCTAACTCAGTTAGAGTTTCCCACATCTCGGCAGCATTCTTAACCCAAGTCACTTGATATCCCAATTTACGTAGATAAATTTGCATCAAATCAGCGTTGGGTAAGTCATTTTCTACCAGCAAAATTTCTACAGAAGAACTAGGGGTGAAAGGCACAGGAAATGAGGAAAATTTTGCTTCCCCTGCTCCCTCATCTTCCCCTGCTTCTTCATCTCCTCCAACTCCCACTTCTTGCTTAAGGGGAAGTACAAGGGTAAAACGGGAGCCGCGATCTACCTCAGATTCAACTTTCACCGAACCACCGTGAATTTGGGCAAGTTTCCGAGTCACTGCTAAACCCAAACCAGTACCTTCAACGCCATCAGCTACAGCCTTAGCAATTTGGAAATAGGGTTGAAACAGTTGAACTTGGTCTTCTTGGGAAATGCCACTGCCAGTATCCCAAACTGTAAAATGCACAGATACGCCTTTGGCAGCAACCTGTAAACCAACACTTCCTTTACTAGTAAACTTTAGGGCGTTGAAGAGTAAATTCAACAGCATTTGCTTGAGTCGTAAGGGGTCAGCTACTAGGGTTGTAATATCAGGTTCAAGTTCTAGGCACAGTTTCAAACCCTTATTAGCGGCTTTCTCTTTCACCAGTGCCAAAACATTGCTACACAGCACTGGCACATCTACTGTTTCCCACTGCACTTCCAGCTGATTTGCTTCAATTTTAGAGAGATCCAAAATATCATTAATCAGAGCTAGCAGGTGCTTGCCGCTAGACTGAATGATATTTAAATACTCTTGCTGGCGTTCTCTAGTTGGTTCGTACCCTGGAGCTAAAAGCAGGTGGGTAAACCCAATAATGGAACTAAGTGGTGTGCGAATTTCGTGACTGGTATTTGCCAAAAACTGATTTTTGAGTTGATTGGTGCGCTCCAATTCTTGATTAGAGTTACTTAACTGTTGATACCGTTGCTCCCAAGATAGGATGTGTCTAAGTTGTACCAAAGCTGTAGTACAGTACTTAGCAGACCTTGCCATCAATTGTGATCTGAGTTGAGCTTGTGATTTCATGAGCGACTCACGATCAGAGCTTAGGGGCGTTGCGGCGATAATTAGCCAACCCATAACGCTGCCAGAATCATCAGCCAACCGCCAAGCGCTGGGTGGTTGTTGATTCTCAAGCTGTTGCAAATCTTCGAGTTTTATGACCTCTTGCAATCTCAACAGCAGCTTTTTTTCTGCTGTCAGCACTTCTAGAAATAAAGGTTGTGAGTTTGGGGATGGAGAACGAGAAATATAGCAAACTGTGGCCACAGTTTCTTGTGGTTGAAACAGAGCAATGCCTACGGCACAATCTGCAAGCACCAGATTACTGCTGTTAACAGCACTGTTAATTTCGTTAACCACAGTTTGGAGAATTTCCGCTTGTGCGGCTCCTGTCTGTGGGACAGTGTTACAAGCAGAAAGCAGGCAATCATTAAGGCGACTTTGCAACTTGTTCAAGCTGCTCTCCAGCCACAGCTGTGCGCGAAGTTGCTCAATTGTTCTCAAAAGTTTTGGCGTTGCATCTATCTGTGAGTTCTGGTCTGATAAGCTTGAATACTGCTGCATGGTCAACTAGACCGCTGAACAAGTTTAGCTTCACATAAAAATCCCAATAGGATTCTATGTATATTAGCCGACAATTCTTTTTTATTTATAAACCATAACTTATGTTGTTATAAACCATAGCTTATGATGTCGAGTTTAGCAGCTAGACCAAAAAAAATATTTTATGAGCCACTGACCTAAAATTTTTTAAAAGCAACTTAAGACTTATGGATACACAATTCGCCCAACTAATCGTTAATGGGATTGCGGTGGGGAGCATTATTGCTCTAGCGGCAGTCGGACTGACTCTTACATACGGAATTTTACGATTATCTAACTTTGCTCATGGTGATTTTCTCACCTTAGGAGCCTATCTGACTTGGCTGATAAACACTATTGGAGTTAATATTTGGCTGTCAATGATTTTGGCGGCGGCGGGAACAGTAGCAGCAATGCTGTTATCGGAAAAGTTGTTGTGGTCAAAGATGCGCTCTATCCGTGCTACTTCCACTACGCTGATTATTATTTCTATCGGACTTGCCTTATTTCTTCGCAATGGGATTATTTTTATCTGGGGTGGCAAGAACCAAAACTATAATTTACCTGTTACTCCGGCTTTAGATATTTTGGGTTTAAAAGTGCCGCAAAATCAATTATTGGTATTGGGATTGGCGGTGCTAGCAATTTTGGCGTTGCATTACCTGCTGCAAAATACCAAAATTGGCAAGGCAATGCGAGCAGTTGCCGACGATCTGGATTTAGCTAGGGTTTCAGGTATCAATGTTGACCGAGTAATTTTCTGGACTTGGCTAATTGCGGGCACTCTTACGTCATTGGGCGGAAGTATGTATGGGTTAATTACAGCCGTGCGCCCGAATATGGGATGGTTTTTAATTTTACCATTATTTGCCTCAGTAATACTTGGTGGCATTGGCAATCCCTACGGTGCGATCGCAGCAGCTTTTATCATTGGCATTGTCCAGGAAATTAGCACCCCTTGGCTGGGTTCACAGTATAAACAAGGTGTAGCACTGTTGATCATGATTTTGGTGCTGCTCATTCGTCCCAAAGGTTTATTCAAAGGGACGATTTGAGCAGCACCATTCCACTTCTAATTATTCAATAATGTGGAAATACCAGGCTGCTACCAGGAAATTGATAGCCAACAAGAACAATGCCCAGCCTGTGCGATAAGCGTAGGGAGGTTTAGCTCCACTGTCGGCAACTGCGGAATTCTTCGTTGTTTTAGCGGTCATAATGCGATTCTCCTTATGTCATGACTTTTTAAGAAATACCAAACTGGCGTACCAAATACCCAAATTCTTTAAGAATATTTGTGTGAAGTTGGGAATTGGGGATTGGGATTAGGGGAGAGGTGAGAGGTGACAGGTGATAGGGAATAATCTGCACCCTGTAACCCTTTCTTCAGACTCAGTGGCGTGAAAGACTTGCCGTGACAGGTGATAGGGAATAATCTGCACCCTGTAACCTGTACCCTATTCCCTTCTTCACTCCCCACTTCCTACTCCCTCCTCTCCAGCATGATAGGAACTGCGAACCAGAGGCCCGGAACGAACATGATTGAATCCCATTTCCCATGCTAATATGCCAAGTTGCTCGAATTCCTCTGGAGTCCAATATTTTTGAACTGGCAGATGTTCTAAAGAAGGACGCATATACTGCCCGATAGTCAAGCGATCGCACTCTACAGCCCTTAAATCGGCCATTGCTTCAACGACTTCATCAAGTGTTTCCCCGTGTCCTAGCATCAAACCTGATTTAGTGGGAATTGTCGGATCGATTTCTTTGACCATAGCCAGAACTAAAAGCGAGCGATCGTACTTGGCTCCCCGACGCACTGGCCCAGTTAAGCGTCGTACTGTCTCAATATTGTGATTAAAACAAGCTGGTTTGGCTTTCACAATCATCGCTATCCGCTGGCGTTGACCTGATTCCCCCACACCAGCACCACCCCAAAAATCTGGGGTCAGCACTTCAATTTGAGTCTCTGGGTTCAATTGGCGGATAGTCGCGATCGTCTCTACAAAGTGCCCTGCACCCTGATCGGGCAAGTCATCACGGGCTACAGAAGTCAGCACGACATAACGCAATCCTAAAAGCTGCACCGCCTGTGCTACCTTTTGGGGTTCCTCTAAATCAAGAGGCATTGGTGCATGACCTTTATCTACTTGACAGAAAGCACAAGAGCGTGTACAGGTAGGCCCCATTAGTAAGAAAGTTGCAGTTTTTTGGGCATAGCACTCTCCCCGATTGGGACAGCGCCCTTCTTCGCAAATCGTGTGAATCTGGCGCTGCTTAATAATGCGTTGTACGGTAGAGATTTCACTAGCTTTGGCAATAGGGCGACGTAACCAGCTAGGCATTGCCGTAATTTCAGACTTGAGTTCGGCTTGTTGTGACGAAATCATAGACATTCAAGCAAGATCCAAAGGAACTGTGGGGCAAGTTTAAGCTTTAAATATCACGATGACATAAATTACCCATAACAAAAATAGAAGTTTTGCAAAACACCTCTAGCAATGTCATTTATACCGAAATATACTATCCCCCAATTGCTAGAAATTTTGTATATAGTGGGAGGATTCTCAAGGACAATCGGCAAGGCCGCTATTTACACTTATAGTTTCTGTTAGAGCAAACAGTCGTGGCAAGCAACAAGATTTTAGTTATCGATGACACTACAGTTGTCAGGGTAAAAGTACGAGAAATGTTGCCTCCGGGCAATTTTGAGGTACTGGAAGCAAAAGATGGTTTGGAAGGACTGAATTTTATCCTTCAGGAAAAACTCAGCCTGATTATGCTGGATTTCCTGTTGCCTAAAATGAGTGGCTGGGAGGTTTTCCAGAAAGTTCAAGCCGATCCGGAGTTAAGGAAAATTCCTTTAGTGATCATGTCTGGTCGCAAGGAAGAGGTGACTGAGAAAATTACCGAACCCTTTGAATATTTTGAATTTCTAGGCAAGCCTTTTGATCAGAAGCAACTAATTAGCGCAATTAAGTTAGCTATGACCAAGGCGAAACAGCCACGCCCAGAACTCGTCGCAGTCGGAGCAGGAGTTGCTGTTAAAAGTAGCACAGCTACAGCCTCTAGTGTTGCAACTGCTACGATGCCTACGGTGGCAAGCAACGCAGCCTCTAGTGTTGCAACTGTTGCGATGCCTACGGCGGTAAGCAATGCAGATCCTAGTACCGGAGGAGTCTCTAACGCAGAAATTAATGCGTTGAACGAGAAAATTGTCAAAATGCAAGCAGAAATTGATGGGTTGAAAAAACAACTAACTCAGGTTGTGACTTTTATTAAACAAAAAATCAAGTAGCATTTGTACTCGTTATTATCGCAGCCAAAAATACACCGTCTCTAATAACGGGTGTCCGGTTAAAAGTGGGTAAAAATAATTAGTTCAAAAACACTTATGTTGACAAATCTTCGTTGATAACAAAATTCAAAAACAGGAAAAAATAACTAGCGATTATCTGCACCTCTATAATTTCTGAATTTTGAATTTTAAATTATCTATACTCCTATGGTGAAGTCAGCTACACATAGCGTCTTTACATGACAAGGAGTTGAACTCAGTTGTTAGTCTAGCAAAGCAGCCCAATACTCATGAAACCTGTCACAGTTTCCTCTTAAACTAAGGAGAACGGCAGGCTTTTTTGTTATTTAGTCTGCTCATCCATAATCTGTATCACAATTTGAAAGCTAGTCCACAGATCAAAAGTAGTAATACCAATTTTTTATGAAGCTGCATAATAGCTGCATAATATAATTCGATCCCCCCTAGCCCATGCCAGTCGCTCCACTTGGGGAGACCCCAGACGCTCGCAGACTCGCTAACGCTGCGCTATCGCCCTTGGGAGAAGACCGCGCTGGCTCCCCTTAATAAGCTACGTGTACACACAAGTCCTAAAAACCTAGCTTGATAAGCATTTCCTCGTTCCCAGTCTCCGACTGGGAATGCATTCATTGAGTCTCTGACTCAATATCTGACTAAAGGCAGAG
>NZ_JAWJTF010000289.1:0-2558 GCF_048836525.1 Nostoc sp. CALU 546 | reverse complement strand
ACGCCTTTCGTGCGGGTCGGAACTTACCCGACAAGGAATTTCGCTACCTTAGGACCGTTATAGTTACGGCCGCCGTTCACCGGGGCTTCGGTCGCTAGCTTCAAGGTTTCCCCCTGACCAACTTCCTTAACCTTCCGGCACTGGGCAGGCGTCAGCCCCCATACTGCGTCGATTTGACTTTGCGGAGACCTGTGTTTTTGGTAAACAGTCGCCTGGATCTCTTCACTGCGACCCACGTCTTAGGTGGGCACCCCTTCTTCCGAAGTTACGGGGCCATTTTGCCGAGTTCCTTAGAGAGAGTTATCTCGCGCCCCTTGGTATTCTCAACCTCCCTACCTGTGTCGGTTTCGGGTACAGGTAACTGTAAGTTAACGTGTTTAGAGCTTTTCTTGGAAGCTAGACTATGCCACTTCCCCACCGTAGTGGGTCGTACTCACGCCTCAACTCGAAACGTTTTCGCCGTCTCTCAACATCTTGACGCTTGAACCGGTAACCAACATCCGGCTGACAATTATCTTCTCCGTCCCTCTGCACAACCTACAATCAGTACGGGAATTTTAACCCGTTGTCCATCGACTACGCCGTTCGGCCTCGCCTTAGGTCCTGACTAACCCTCCGGGGACGAACCTGGCGGAGGAAACCTTAGGGTTTCGGGGCATTGGATTCTCACCAATGTTTGCGCTACTCAAGCCGACATTCTCACTTCCGTTTCGTCCACAGCTGCTTGCCGCTACTGCTTCTACCTACGACGGAACGCTCCCCTACCGATTAACATAAGTTAATCCCACAGCTTCGGTACATCGCTTAGCCCCGTTCATTTTCGGCGCGAGAGCGCTTGACTAGTGAGCTATTACGCACTCTTTCAAGGGTGGCTGCTTCTAGGCAAACCTCCTAGTTGTCTGTGCACTCTCACCTCCTTTATCACTTAGCGATGATTTGGGGACCTTAGCTGGTGGTCTGGGCTGTTTCCCTCTTGACAATGAAGCTTATCCCCCACTGTCTCACTGGCAATGTGTGCTCTGGGTATTCAGAGTTTGTCTCGATTTGGTACCGGTCTCCCAGCCCGCACCGAAACAGTGCTTTACCCCCCAGATATAATCATTACCGCTGCGCCTAAACACATTTCGGGGAGAACCAGCTAGCTCCTGGTTCGATTGGCATTTCACCCCTAACCACAACTCATCCGCTGATTTTTCAACATCAGTCGGTGCGGACCTCCACTTGGTGTTACCCAAGCTTCATCCTGGCCATGGTTAGATCACCAGGGTTCGGGTCTATAAACACTGATTATCGCCCTTTTCAGACTCGGTTTCCCTTTGGCTCCAGCATTCTCGCTTTAACCTACCAGTGCCTATAAGTCGCCGGCTCATTCTTCAACAGGCACGCGGTCAGACTTTTAATAGTCCTCCCACTGCTTGTAAGCTAACGGTTTCATGTTCTATTTCACTCCCCTTCCGGGGTTCTTTTCACCTTTCCCTCGCGGTACTGGTTCACTATCGGTCACACAGTAGTATTTAGCCTTACGAGGTGGTCCTCGCTGATTCACATGGGATTCCTCGTGCCCCATGCTACTCGGGATTCAGCTACTATCCTTTAACTTTCGACTACAGGACTTTCACCTTCTTTGGTGCAGTATTTAGCTGCTTCGTCTAGCCTCTAGATTCGATATTGCTGTCCCACTACCCCAATCGGTAAACCAATTGGTTTAGGCTCTTCCCCTTTCGCTCACCACTACTCAGGGAATCTCTGTTTTGATTTCTCTTCCTCCAGCTACTAAGATGTTTCAATTCGCTGGGTTGGCTCTCTCCTGCCTATATATTCAGCAGGTAGTATTAAGGGTTGCCCCATTCGGAAATCTCCGGATCTCTGTTTGCTTCCAACTCCCCGGAGCATATCGTCGGTAACCACGTCCTTCGTCGCCTCTGTGTGCCTAGGTATCCACCGTTAGCCCTTATTAACTTGACCACTCAAACATTTGGTGTTCTACATTTGCATTCACAATCACAAATAGTTAGTTCTGCTTACTTCGTCACTTCATACTGATTTCACTCAGCACTCACAACTTAGCACTCAGCACTAATTATGTCTGTGTCTGCCTGCTAATTTCGCGTTACTATGCAGTTTTCAAGGTTCTGGCTGAGAACTAACTCAGCAGTCTGACTTCTATATAAGTCATGTTGCTGATTTCTCACTAGCTTTTCTGTTTCGGCAATCGCCACAGGTGGAGGTTAGCGGACTCGAACCGCTGACATCCTGCTTGCAAAGCAGGCGCTCTACCAACTGAGCTAAACCCCCAGATACAATTAAAAATTGATAATTAAAAATTGAATTTTCTTCATTTTTAATTTTGCATTTTACATTTTTAATTGATTCAGGTGGGCCATCCTGGACTCGAACCAGGGACCTCACCCTTATCAGGGGTGCGCTCTAACCACCTGAGCTAATAGCCCATATCGAACCAAATCATAGTTTGAAAGCTTTCAACAAATGTCTGCGACCGACCTAGGTTAGACCAACTTACTATCTATATAGCTGTATGCTTTTCGATATGTAAGGGG
>NZ_JAWJTF010000090.1:0-40486 GCF_048836525.1 Nostoc sp. CALU 546 | reverse complement strand
TATCTAGTCATCTTTCAGATGACTTTAGCTATGAGACAGGGATTTACAATCCCTGGCGGACGTGCGGTTTCGCGTTCAGTTGACACCAATGAGCAGTGCTTTACCCCTACGAAAAATCTATATGTATCAAGATTTTCATGAAATTGTATGAGACTTTCGTTTCCTTAAGGATAATCACGAAACTTCTTTGACCAGATAACCATCTTCCATATGAATTATGCGATCTGCAATATCTAAAATTCTATTGTCGTGAGTGACCATTAAGATAGCACAATTTTGTTCTTTAGCTAGTTGCTGCATCAAGGTGACAACATCTCGGCCTGTCTTACTGTCTAAAGCTGCTGTCGGTTCATCAGCTAAAACTAATTTGGGATGACTTACTAAAGCACGAGCAATAGCTACCCGTTGTTTTTGTCCTCCAGAAAGATCAGATGGATAATAATTTACTCTATTCTCCAATTTAACAGCACTGAGTATAGCTTCTGATTTTTTGCGAGCTTCCAATTCAGGAATGTTTTTGTGTAATTCAAGTGACATTTGAACATTCTGTCTCGCTGTTAAGAAATCTAGCAAGTTGTGAGCTTGAAAAATATAGCCAATATGCCGACGTACTTGAACTAATTGCTGATTAGTAGCTCCAGAAAGCTCCTGACCGATAAATTTCAAACTTCCTTCTTGGACAGAACGTAAGCCACCAATTAAAGTCAGTAAAGTTGTTTTTCCTGAACCTGATGGCCCAGTCATAATCACAATTTCTCCATATTTGATATTAAAATTAATATCAGATAATACCTGACTTCGTATTTTTTTATCGCCGAAGTAGTGATTAAGATTTTCTATGGTGACGATGAATTTTTGTTTAAGCATTTTATTTATACACTAGATTTAATCTAGAAAATATCTGCTGGATCTACATTTCGGAGTTTATTTGTAGATAAAAACCCCGAAGTTAAACACATTAATGTTGCTGAGATTAATACTAATATGGCTTTATCTGTAGTCATGATAACTGGTAATTTAGTAGCATTTTTTGATACATCATATAGGGCTATAGATATAGCTAAACCCGGAACATAACCTAGAGATGCTAAAATTAAAGCTTGTTGAAAAACTACACTTAATAAGTATTTATTTTTGAATCCCATTGCTTTTAAAGTTGCATATTCGGTTAAATGACTAGAAATATTACTATAAAGTATTTGATAAACAACGATTACACCAACAACAAACCCCATTAAAACCATCAAGTTAAACACGAACCCAATAGGTGTTCTAAGAGACCAATAGGCTTTTTCCAAAGCAATAAAGTCTTTGCGGGTAATAACTCTGACATCTTTGGGTAATTTGGCTGATAAATCTGCTAAAACTTTTTGGGGGTTAGCACCAGGTTTGAGTTTAATTAATCCTATATCTATTTTTTGTACCGGACGATCTTGAAATATTCGCAGAAAAGTTGAAGAACTAACGATTAAATTTCCATCAACGCCAAAAGAAGGCCCTAGTTTAAATAAACCACCAATTTTAACTCTGTAACCAACTAATCCGGTATAGCTAAATATTTCAACTTTTATATCTTTTCCTTGCTCAAAATCTTTAGCGATCGCACCAAATTCTGGACGAGAATCGCGGTCAAATAAAACAATGTTAGGAATCCTGATTATACTGAGCTTTTCTTCGATATTTGGAAACTTAAAAATTGATTTAACTGGATCGAACCCAAGCACATATAGTGGAAATTTTAGACCATTGTTGGGGTTCTTAAATTTAGCGAATTGTACATATAAAGGGCTAACTGATTCTACACTATCAAAACCTAATACCTGATATAAATTTGAACGAAAAAAGCTTTGATTTGATGTTAGCGATTTATATTGGGCACTGATTAAAAATAAGTCTCCTTCTAGATTTTTATGCAACTGGGTAGCACTATCATAGAGGGCGGCTTGGAAACCAATTTGCATAAACATTAGAACTGCTACAAAAGCAATTCCAGCCAAAGCTACAATAAAGCGAATTTTTTGTCGAGCTAATTGTAGCCAAGCTAAGGGTATATTGAGAATCATTTGGTAAACCTCAAGGATAGAAATTAGACTAAGCTGAGGAAAAGTGCTTTGTTTAAATCAAGATTTTTTAGCCTGTCCTAATTACGAATTAATCTTAGACAGTTTAGGAATATTTTGTGAGTTTAAAAAGCTCTATTGAGAAGTGCTAAATATCAATCATTACCTCCACCTGTAAATCAGTAAAGCCAGCGATTTGCTGGTTGTCTTCCGTATTGTCAATCCGAATTTTTACATCAACTATTTTGTTGTCGGTATCTGCTTGAAGATTGCTATTAAAGATATTTTGTTTGCCAATTTGCAAACCAATATCTGCGACTTTTCCTCGTAATTTCCCTGGCAATGCATCGCTAGTAATAATGGCCGACTGACCTAGACGCACTTTTTTAATATCAGTTTCATAGACTTCTGCTACCACATACATCTGTTGTGTACGACCTAAATCAGCTATTCCTGTATTGCCGATAACTTCTCCAGGCCAAGCATTAATTTTCATGATTTGCCCGGTTATAGGCGATCGCACAATACTTAAATCCCACTCTGCCTTAGCCTGGTTAACTGAGGCTACTGCACTTTCGACATCAGCTTGAGCTGCTGCTATATCGGTAGGACGAATCTCAGCAATACTTTTGAGTCTGGCTTTGGCCTCCGTTAACTGCTTTTGCAGAGTTTCTACAGTGCGGTTGAGAGAAGCCCTAGCTTCATTGAGTTGCTGTTGAACTGTATCTACTCGCAAACGTTTAGTATCTGCGTCGGAAGCTGAAATCGCCCCGTCTTTGTATAACTGTTGATATCGCTGATTTTCGCTTTCAGCATTGCGCCACTCAGCCTCTAAGCGAGCGATCGTTGCTTGTTGTGCAGAAGTTTCTCCGCGCAACTCAGCTTCTAAACGAGCAATGGTTGCTTTTTGTGCAGATATATCTCCAGCTTTTGCACCAGCTTTTACCTGGTTGAGACTAGCTTGGGCAACTATGACTTGTTGCTGGGCTTTTTCTAGGGCTGCAAGACGAGGAAAGTAACTGTCTAGAATTGCAACTACTTGCCCTTGTCGCACCCTATCTCCTTTGTTTACCATGAGTTTTGTGACCCTTACACCCCCTTGGGATTCTGGGGCCGACAGACGAATAACTTCTCCTTGAGGTTCTAAACGTCCTAAAGCAGCAATAGCAGTCATTTTAGGAGAACTATTTGGGGTAGCTAAAGGCTCAACTTTTGAGGACAACTGAAATCGTGAAAAGGTATAGAAAGTAACAGCACCAGTAGCTACAGCCATAGTAGTTGCTAACATGACCGGCCACCAACCTACAGGTTTGATGAATGGTTTGATGAATGACTGTTTTTGTTTTTGTACCATAATTTTAATGAGGGAATTAAGCCCCCCTCTTTTAAAGGGGGGTTGGGGGATCTTCCGAAGCCAGATATCACTAACATTAAGGGTATTGATTCATCAATCTATTAGTAGAATCAAACCACTGTGCAGAGTCACTAATCATTAGTTATTAGTCCAATAGAAATCACACCCACTCTTTAAGATGGTTTGAATTAGTCCGATGAAAGACAAAGTTTTTCCACCCACAAGGAACGGGGTATGCACCAATGACCAATGACTACTTAATCAACTTTCGGTAGAGCCATTTAGTACTTTATGCATCTAATCAGAGATAGCTCTATTTGTTTAGCACTACCTCTTTTTTAGTTTTAACGATCGCCAAGTATTCGCTGCGAGTTCCATCTATGCGATAGTGGTCGCAAATTTGGCAGAGCTTCAAAATATCCAAACGACTAAATACTTTTTGATGCTCAATGCCGTTATCATTTCTCCATCGCCAGAAAGTTGTCCGATCAATGCGGCGATTACTTTCTGGCCATCTTCGTCTGGATAAAAAATCTACTAGTTCCTCTTCAAAAAACGAGTAGCCTTTTGGTAACTTCAGGAGTTCTTCTCTTAACTTAATTAGCGGTATGAGTGGATCTAGCTCAGATAGTCTCATGCCAGCAAGCCCTTATATTTTCGTGACAGTAAAATTATGCAGAACGCTTCATACAACACGGGTCATCGCATTAAATTGCATTGTCATACTGTGCGTTTATGAATATATAGAGGAACCAGCAAATCAGGTGAATTTATATTTATCTTCTCCCTATTGATCTATCTCTAGACATTCTTAAACAAACAGTATTGAATTACATCATTTAATCACTTACGATAAACGGAATGATACTCAATTGCAACCCACATGCAACATCGTTGATGATAATTAGCTAGTAATGTTTTCGGCGTAAATCATAAATAATGTTTGCAATTCTTTATCGGTTTTCAACATTGTTATATCTTTGGTATTATTCAGCATATCGAAATAAGTCTTTGGTTCGTGATTTATTTTTTGTTAACTAGAGTTTTTCATTCCTTAGATATAGCTACTAGTGGCTATTGTGACATTGGGCAAATAGATTTTTTTTACAGTAATAGCTTTTGAAAAAATTAGCTTATTGATTAATGCATAATTTATTAAACAAATAAATCAACTTGTGGATAGATGTAAAAGCTATAGCAGCAATTCACAGATACCCAATCTTTGTAAAAAGATGGTTGTCTGTGTCTTTTAATACGCAAATAAACTACATACAGTTTAACTTGGTTGATAAATTAATGCTTTTTATTAGCACTTAACCTTCTTCTATCACTCTAGGCATAGTAAATATTTCAAGATAAAATACACATACCTAATACGTAAAAAAATAGCTGCTCACTTTAACTAGACTCCTCAAACTATAAGAGAAGTCTTACATGAATGGCGCAAAATTCAATTGGAGTGGCAACATATTAAAAAAGATGAACTATCAGGACAAATATTTGACGGCGAGTTAGACCTTGCTTATGCCGTAATCAATGGAATTAAAGCGAGGGGAGAAAGAGGAAAACACAGTGTAGAACGTATTAATTTTAACTCTTCCTATCAGTTTTAACTTTTCGTTACATAGTTATAAATTTCCATGCCAACTTACTTACTTAATTCAATGAGAATTATTGAAGCGAAGATATATGCAATTTCTATGCAATTTCTAAAATGTATTTTTACGATGTGACATACTAATTGAAATGAGTTTTAATAATTATGTGAGTGAAAGCGATCGCCCTCCAAAGACCCTAGATAAAATGAAACTACAGCGATTCATGCTCTCATTGCCAAGCTTTGATAACCAGCGACTAATTTTTCATTCAGCTCGCCAGACTCTTCGCAAAGCTGAAATGGCCCGCGTCGCGGTGCGTGAATGGCTCAATCAACATGATTGTGAGCTAGAAGAGTGGAAAAGTAAAAAAGCTTCTGAGTTGGGAATTAGTATTAGTAGACTTGAACAAAAGCTATTAGCTGCTGCTCAACATCAAACCATAACAAATAAAGGAGATAACAATTCTAATCCAGAAGAAGATTCTGTATAGTTTAATACGTAGATTCTGAATAACTTACCTGATGTTAGCTAGCAAATGTGTAACCAAAACTATAGTACTGTTAATTTGAAGTTGCCTACAAAGTTTTGTTTGACAATATTTCATGTGGTAACACTTATCTCGTCGTATGCAAGTTGCATATCAATTGAAATGGAGAAGCGACTAGTTTAAGATTCAGTACAAGTAACCGTTGATAAGATAACACGGAGTAGGATAAGTTTTCTGGATGAAACTATCCAAGCTAAAACTGATCAACAACCAGGGCTATTTCATTCTCATCTATTCCGCCTCAGAATGAATTCTGAGTCTAATAGCGAAATTCGTCTAAAGACGGCTGAGAAAAGATTATAGTCTGTTTGCACAAACTGTAGTTATTAGCCTGAAGCTTGAGTGATGGGCAGCTTATGTCTAGAACCTAGAATGCAATAGCCCTGGATCAATAATTTATGTTTTAACGTTGAATCTCTAATTTGAAGAGATTTTTAGATACGTGAAATAGTTCAAGAAAGAAGTCATAATTATACATTTAGACTTCAGAATATTGCCATTAAAATCTCTTCCAGCAGGGTTATAACTCTTGAATCTTTAACTCAAAGCATATCAATCATCATCTATAACCCTAACTCTGTCTAAAAGCCGCTCAAATCTACCTTTTTTGTAGAGGTAATATTTTTATAAAAATCTCTACATCTTAATAAATCCAATAGTAAAGATAAAGTCATGGCTGCTTCTAAGATTGAAGCTGTTTTGGCACAGTTGCAAGAAGAAGTGAGCAATTGTGAACAAGCTCTACTCAAGCTCATACAGGTGAAAAAAGTTATGGTTGACAATGCACCACTAACCAGCGAAATAAATACACATCGGCAAAAAACCGATATTGCCATTATCGGGATGGCTTCTATATTTCCCCAATCGAAAAATTTACAGGAATATTGGGAAACAATTATTCACAAAGTTGATTGTATTACTGATATTCCAGCTTCGCGTTGGAATGTAGAGGATTATTATGATCCTAATCCCAGAGCGTTTGATAAAACCTACTGTAAAAGAGGCGGATTTATCCCGGATGTGAATTTCAATCCGATGGAATTTGGGCTACCACCTAACAGCCTAGAAGTTACAGACATTTCGCAATTGCTAGGTTTAGTTGTTGCGAAAGCGGCGATGGAAGATGCCGGTTATGGCGAATCTCGGCAGTTTAGTCGCGATCGCACCGGTGTAATCTTAGGTGTAGCGCTGGGTAGGCAGTTGGCGGTTCCACTGACTGCGAGAATGCAGTACCCAGTTTGGGAAAAAGTTCTCAAAGGTAGCGGTTTATCCGATGAGGATACACAAAAAATCATTGAGAAAATCAAAAGTGCATACGTGCAGTGGGATGAGAATGCCTTCCCCGGTATGCTGGCAAATGTAGTTACAGGAAGAATTGCCAACCGCTTAGATTTGGGTGGAACTAATTGTGTAGTCGATGCCGCCTGTGCAAGTTCATTGGGTGCGCTCAAGATGGCAATTAGTGAGCTAATTGAGCATCGAGCCGATATGATGATCACTGGCGGAGTTGACACCGACAACTCAATTATGGCCTACATGTGTTTCAGCAAAACTCCTGCTGTTTCCCAAGGTGAGAATGTCAAACCATTCGATGCCGAATCAGATGGGATGATGCTGGGTGAAGGTGTGGGAATGTTAGTCCTGAAGCGCCTTGAGGATGCCCAGCGAGATAATGACCGAATCTATGCAGTCATCAAAGGTATTGGCACTTCTAGCGATGGCCGTTATAAAAGCATCTATGCACCGCGTCCTGAAGGTCAAGTCAGAGCCTTACATCGTGCTTACGAAGATGCCGGATTTTCGCCTACCAGTGTTGGTTTGATTGAAGCACACGGCACTGGCACTATGGCTGGAGATCCAGCCGAATTTTCATCGATAAAAGAAGTTTTTGGCGAAAACAATCCCAAAAAACAACATATTGCCCTCGGAACTGTTAAATCGCAGATTGGACATACAAAAGCGGCTGCGGGTGCGGCGAGTTTGATTAAAACGGCTTTGGCTCTCCACCACAAAGTCTTACCAGCCACCATTAATGTCACCAAACCGCATCCTAAATTAGATATTGATAGTTCCCCGTTTTATTTAAATACGGAAACTAGACCTTGGATTAGCAGCGATGAGCAACCAAGACGTGCAGGGGTAAGTTCTTTTGGCTTTGGCGGCACAAATTATCACGTCGTTTTGGAAGAATACACCAGTCAACATCAGCAACCTTATCGTTTACACAAACCTTCCCAGCCGATGTTGCTATTTGCCTCAACGCCTGAAGAATTGTTGTCGCGTTGTCAAGAAATTGGACAGCAATTGCAATCCGATACCGGAGAGCAGCTTTACACAGAATTGATTTCGGCATCTCAATCTTTAGAAATTCCGATCGCAAATGCCAGACTTGGATTTGTTGCTGATTCTCTCACTCAAGCTTGCGACTTATTACGAACAAGTATTGAGTTACTAAGAAACAAGTTGCAAGCAGAATCTTGGGAACATCCCCAAGGAATTTACTACCGCAAAACTGGCATAGCAACAGAGGGGAAGGTGGTTGCCCTATTTTCTGGGCAAGGTTCGCAATATTTAGAGATGGGTCGGGAACTCTTAATTAATTTCCCAGAATTGGGGCAGACCTATACTCAAATTGACAACCTTTTACGCCAAGACGGTTTGCAACCCCTTTCGGAGGTTGTTTTCCCTAACCCGGTGTTTGATTTAGATCAAAAGACTGCTCAGATGAAAGTCTTGCAGCAAACAGAATATGCACAGCCGGCGATTGGGGCTTTTAGTGCTGGTTTGTACAAGATATTGCAACAAGCTGGGTTTAAGCCAGATTTTGTGGCAGGGCATAGCTTTGGAGAACTTACCGCTCTTTGGGCTGCGGGGGTTTTGAGTGAGAAAGATTACTTTTTCTTAGTCAAGGCTAGGGGTCAAGCGATGGCTGCACCAGAAGATTCGCAGTTGGATGCGGGAGCCATGCTGGCGGTAAAAGGGGATGTTAATCAGGTTACAGAACTGATTCAGAATTTCCCGCTGATTACCATTGCTAACCTGAATTCTCCAAATCAGATGGTGTTAGCAGGGACGAAAGCTGAAATTGCCAATGTAGAAGAGGCTCTGAAAACTCAAGGATTTTCTACAATCTTGCTGGGAGTTTCCGCAGCTTTCCATACTCCACTAGTAGCTTATGCACAGCAACCCTTTGCCAGAGCTATTGAAAAAGTTACTTTCAACGAGCCACAAATCCCGGTTTTCACCAATGTGACTGGAAAGCGTTACCCAAATGACCCGCAAGTTATTCAAAAAGTCCTCAAAGAACATCTGAGGAATCAGGTGTTGTTTAAGCAGGAAATTGAGAATATTTATGCTGAAGGCGGTCATTGCTTTATTGAATTTGGGCCGAGGAGCGTTCTCACCAACTTGGTAAAAGATATTCTGAGCGATCGCCCTCATTTAGCTGTAGCTTTAAACACCAGTCATCTCAAAGATAGCGATCGCACTTTACGGCAAGCTGTTATTCAGTTGCGCGTTGCTGGATTACCTTTGCAAAACTTAGACCCCTATCAACTGGAGTACAAAATCCCAGAAGCTTCTCCAAATAAGGTCTTGAATGTCCGCTTAAATAGCACCAACTATGTATCAGAAAAAACAAAGCAGTCCTTTGAAAAAGCTATGCAAAATGGGCATCAAGTGAAATCCACCGTTGGAAATGGTAATAAACCAGTAACAGCTAACCCCTCTCATCCAGCAGAGAAAGTCGCAGTCAATGGTCAATCCACTGTTGGAAATGGCAATAAGCCAGTAACAGCTAACCCCTCTCATCCAGCAGAGAAAGTCGCAGTCAACGGTCAATCCACCGTTGGAAATGGGAATAAGCCAGCAACAGCTAACCCCTCTCATCCAGCAGAGAAAGTCGCAGTCAATGGTCAATCCACCGTTGGCAATGGCAATAAACCAGCAACAGCTAACCCCTCTCATCCAGCAGAGAAAGTCGCAGTCAATGGTGGAGTGAAATCTGTGCAGAATGGGCAATCAGACCAACTAGATATCAAGTCTTTGCAACCTATTCCAGAACTTCCTCTAAGTTACCTAAGAGCTATAGACAACTTAGAGTACACATTAATAGAGTTCAATCGCCATCAACATGATATCTTGCAGGTTCATGAACAATCTTTGAACCATCAGACAGAATATACCAAAACCTTTTTCCAACTCATGCAGCAACAACATGCGTTGTGGGGAAATGGTAAATTCAGCGAGCCACAAACACAAACACAGCAATTAGTAGTCTCTAGTTCAGAACGCAGCATCATGCGGTTTCACGACCATCAAGCTGATAGCATCCGCATCCATGAGCAATATCTGAACCATCAGCAAGAATACACTAACAACTTTTTCCAATTGCTCCAGCGACATTATGAACAGTCGCCCAGCAATACAAGTCTGATACCGCCAATTAACTATCAACCTAGTCCAGTAGTTCCACCAACCCAAAAGGATAACTCTGTTCTGGAAACTGCATCGGTTGATGTATCGAGTAATGGATTTGCCATTAAATCTGAGCCAGTTTCAACTAATGGTAATGGTACAAATGGTAATGGCGCACATTATCAAGCAGCAGTTTTGGATATTCCCCCATTAGAGGAGAATAATACTGCAACTGTAGCGTTTGTCCCTTCAGCACCAGCAGAACCAGTAGCACCAGCAGAACCAGTAACGCCCACAGAACCAGTAGCACCCCCACCCCCAGCAGTAATCATTGATCAAGCCATCCTGAGCGAAACTCTGATTAACGTTGTTAGTGATAAAACAGGCTATCCAACGGAGATGCTAGACCTGACAATGGATATCGAGGCAGATTTGGGGATTGATTCCATCAAACGTGTGGAAATTCTCGGAGCGTTGTTAGAACTATATCCTGATTTGCCCAGACCGAATCCCGAAGAAGTGGGACAGCTACGCACCCTCGGTCAAATAGCTGAGTATATGGGGAAAATTGCATCAGAAATCTCAGCAGCGATCCCTGCGGTGGGCCTTGTCAACGCACCTGTGGATGAAAATGGGCAAGATGGGAAGGATGGGGGAGATGACGGTGATGGGGGAGTAACAGTAACATCCCCTTCATCCCCTTCACCCTCTTCACCCTCTTCACCCCCCTCATCTCCAGAGCTTACTAACATTGTCTCTAACGTCGTGAGTGAAAAAACTGGCTACTCGATGACGATGTTAGATTTATCAATGGATCTTGAGACAGATTTGGGAATTGATCGCGTCAAACTTGTGGAAATTCTAGGAGCGTTGCTAGAACTATATCCTGATTTACCCAAGCTGAATTCAGAAGCATTGGCTCAATTACATACTCTCGGACAAATTGTTGCATATATAGAGAAGGGGGTGGGGACTGGGGACTGGGGACTAGGGACTGGGGAAGAGTTTTCCCAATCCCCATTACCCAATCCCCAATCCCCAATACCCAATACCCAATCCCCAGTACCCAGTACCCAATCCCGAATTCTTCGCTCTCCTGTCAAACTCAAATATCTTCCTGAACCTGATTTTTTAGATTTCACGTTCCCAGATCAGCATATTGCCTTGCTTACTGATGATGGTTCTCTCACCACGGCGAAACTAGCTGAGACTCTGTTAAAGCGTGGCTGGAAGACTGTTGTCTTAACTTTTCCCTCAACTGTGATTCCTAAGCAATCTGCTTTACCTGAAGGGGTTAGCCGTGTGGTGCTTGCAGATTTGAGCGAGGAGCATTTGCAAGAACAGTTAACAGCGATCGCTAATAATTATGGTGCGATCGCTACATTTATCCATCTAAATCCCTCAAATCACGAAGATACAAGCAAGAATGTCCGCTATCTGGAATCAGAAAGAGCTATTCTTCGTCATATCTTTCTCATCGCCAAATATCTCAAAGAACCACTGAATCAAGCAGCACTTCAAGGACGCAGTAGTTTTGTAACTGTGGCTCGTCTGGATGGCGAATTCGGACTAGGACACAAAACTAACTTCGGTGCAATTGGTGCTGGACTATTTGGACTCACTAAAAGTTTGAACCAGGAATGGGAATCTGTATTTTGCCGAGCGATCGACCTCAATCCTGATTTAGATGCCGAAATATCAGCACAGTATATCCTCGCTGAACTTCACGACCCCAATCTATTGGTTGTGGAAGTGGGATACAGTTCACAAGGAAGATCAACCTTAATATGTGAACAAGAAGAACAAAAAAACAGAGCGCAGCAAGTAGGAACAATCCCCTTTGCACCCAGCACCTTTTCCGCCAACCTTTTCCCCATCGCCAATGCCCAATCTCAAGTATTTCTCGTAAGTGGCGGTGCTAAAGGGATAACGGCTCAGTGTGCGATCAAACTAGCGCAACGTTATCAATGCAAATTTATCTTAATAGGTCGTTCCGCCGCCGATCCAGAACCTGTGTGGACTGAAGGCTACTTGAGTGAAGCTGATTTGAAAAAGCGGATTATGGAGGATTTCCTCGCTAGAGGCGAAAAACCCACACCTGCAATGGTGCAGAAAAAGTTTAACGTTATTTCATCTAGTCGGGAAATTGCTACAACCTTACAAGCCATTAAACAAGCGGGTGGGAAAGCTGAATATTTAAATGTTGATGTGACTGATGCGATCGCGCTTTCTGAACAAGTTGCTAATGCTGTGAAGCGTTTTGGCCCAGTGACAGGAATTATTCACGGGGCTGGTAATCTGGCTGATAAGCGGATTGAGAAAAAATCAGTCCAAGATTTTGAAACAGTTTACACTGCCAAAGTTAAAGGTCTAGAAAATCTGTTGCGGTGTGTACCACCCAATCAATTGAATTATTTAGTCCTGTTTTCTTCTGTAGTTGGTTTCTACGGAAATGTCGGACAGACAGATTATGCGATCGCTAATGAAATTCTCAACAAATCAGCCCACCTTGTCAAACGCAACCATCCCCATTCTCATGTAGTAGCGATTAATTGGGGCCCTTGGGACAGTGGTATGGTTTCTCCCGAATTAAAGCAAGCTTTTGCTGAACGAAATATTGAGACTATTCCGATTGAAGTTGGCACAGAGTTTTTAGTTGATGAATTAGCTAGTACAAATCAAGAAACTGTGCAAGTTGTGATTGGTAGTCCCCTGGTGTTTATGCCGGAAAAGCTACCAAGTGAGTTAAGAACTTTTCGTATCCAGCGGCAACTCACATTAGCTGCTAATCCCTTTTTACAAGACCATGTCATTGCTGGTTATCCAGTTCTACCAGCAACTTGTGGACTATTATGGATTGCTAATGCTTGTGAACAAATCTATCCTGGTTACAAAGCTTTCAGTTGTACAAATTATAAAGTTTTAAAGGGACTAATTTTCGATGAAAATTTACCAACTGAATACACTTTAGAATTGCAAGAAATTGCTAAACATGATATCAATGAAATAGATTTCGATGCCAAAATTTGGAGTAAAACTCCAGAAGGTAAAATCCGTTATCATTTCAGTAGCCAGATGAAACTGAAGCGGCAAGTTCCTAGTACCCCTACACTCGAATTTCTGAACTTAAGCCAGGATCATAGAATCACCGCTACGACTTCATCACTTTATCAAAATGGGGCAGCTACCTTATTTCACGGACTTACTTTTCAAGGCGTAAAATCTGTCTTAAATGCCACTCTGGATAAGATAACCATAGAATGCTACTTGCCAGAACCAGCAAAAAGACAACAAGGACAATTCCCAGTCCAAACATTTAATCCTTATATTGCAGATGTGCAGATTCATGCATTTTGGATTTGGGCACAGCATTTTTATCAGGTAGCTTGTCTACCTTCGGAAATCAAAACTTTTGAACAGTTTGAAGCTGTCCCCTTTGATGAAACATTTTATGTTTCTTGTGAAATAAAATCTAAAACAGAATCGGGTTTAGTGGTTGATGTCATCGCCCATAATCAGCAAGGACAAATATATACCCGAATGCTTGGAGCAAAGGGAACTATTCTACCCAAGCAATTAGATGAAATTTAAGTAGGAATTAGCCTAACTTTTCACTTAATTTGGAAAAGCTTCCTAACCCCAGGTAAGAAATTCAAAGTCTCTCTCCTTTGAGGAGCTACGGTGTAGAATTACCCCCCCTACGCGGTGTACACACAAGTCAAATTACCCCCCTTAATCCCCCCTTGCCAAGGGGGGAAATAGAAAATCTAGTTCCCTCCCCTTTGCAAGTAAAATCCAACCAATCATTACTGATTTTCCAGAATGGGGAAATAGAAAATCTAGTTCCCTCCCCTTTGCAAGGGGAGGGTTAGGGTGGGGTAAAACCTCGATTAATCAGCATTTCAGACACCGTGGACTTAAAGGAGAGAGGTTTTCCAGATACCGTAAAAAGTCAGGGAATCAGCAACTCAAAAATGTATATATCAGCTTGAGGAGACAGGTGATGGAAGAATTTGCAAAAAATAAAACTCCTAAAATAGCAATTGTGGGAATGGATTGCTATTTGGGTGGTGACTGCAAAGGATTAGATGCCTTTGAACGCAGTATTTATGAAGGAACTCAGCATTTTATTTCCATACCTCCTCAGCGATTGCAAGCAATAGAAGCCCAAGAAAAGTTGCTGAAAAACTATGGTTTTGCCGACGGTGCATTACCATTAGGCGCATACATCAAAGATTTTGAGATTGATGCTTTAGATTTGGAAATACCGCCAGAAGAAGTAGACAATTTTAATTCTCAAGAACTATTGATGCTTCAGGTAGCTGATAATGCCCTCAAAGATGCGGCACTTTCTCAAGGGACAAGAATAGCAATAATCATTGCTACTGCTACAGAACTAACTCTGGATCAACTTCCGAAAACAGAGCAGTTAAAAGCCATCGAACAAGATAATCAATATCCAAGTTACATCGAAAATGGACTGGCTGATTATATTTCCAAACTATGGAATTTTGCTGGCCCTGCATTCACATTAATTGCTAAACACAATACTGTTTTTAAAGCTTTAGAACTTGCACAAAAGCTACTCACAATCAGAGAAGTAGATGCTGTTTTAGTCGGTGCAATCGAGCTTGCTGGGGATGGTGCTAGTGTTTTACGACGAAATCAAATAACAAAAGTTAACACAGGCGTGAATACTCTCAGTTATGACCAGAATGCCAATGGCTGGATAGTAGGCGAGGGTGCGGCGGCTGTAGTATTGAAGCTCCACGAAACAGCAAAACAAGAGAACAATCGCATATATGCAACGATTGACGCTCTCAGTGTCCTGAAAAATTCAACAAATCGCGTCTCCAGTTCCCAATCCCCAAATTCTGAAGCGGTGACACAAGTTTGTCAACAGGCTTTTCATCTTGCAGACATCAAACCGAAAGATATCAACTATTTGGAAGTTGTTGGTAGTGGTATTCCCCAGCAAGATGAGTCAGAAATTCAAGGTTTGCTCACAGCTTATCGCACATTTGAACCAAATTTAACTTGTGCGATCGGTAGTGTCAAAGCCAATATTGGTCATACACATACTGCATCGGCAATAGTTAGTCTAGTTAAAACAGCACTCTGCTTATATCACCGCTATATTCCCGCAGTTCCCCAATGGTCTAGCCCCAAAACGCCAGAGATTTGGCAAGGTAGTCCTTTTTATGTCGCTTTTGAATCAAAACCCTGGTTTTTAGAAAAAGGAGCTACCAGAAGAATAGCTGCGATTAATGGGATGGAGATAGATGGGAGTTACGCACATTTAATTTTGTCAGAGGAACCAAATCAGAGAGAGCACAGCAGCCGATATTTAGAGCAAATGCCTTATTATGTATTTGCGATCGCAGCTGATGATCAATCAACTCTATTAGGCGAAATCCGCACTCTTGAGCAAACGATTCAAAATTCTTCTTCCCTATCTGACGCTGCTAGGCAGACTTTTACAGCTTTTCAACAGCGTCAACAGGCAACTTATGCTCTAGCAATTCTCGGACACAGTCAAGAGGAATTGCAACGAGAAATTCAGCACTCCCTCAAGGGTATTGCCCATGCCTTTGAGACAGGGAAAGACTGGCAAAGTCCTCTCGGTAGCTATTTTACGGCTAAACCGCTGGGTCAAAAAGGTAAAGTTGCTTTCGTTTACCCAGGTGCCTTTAGTGCTTATATCGGATTAGGTCGAAATCTGTTTCGTTTGTTTCCTCAACTTTACGATGATCCCTTCATCAGAAGCATCTACAATCGTGTTGCCAACGTCGAAAAACTTATTTATCCCCGAAGCTTAGAAAAATTGTCAACCAGGCAATTAGAAGCCCTTGAACAGCGATTGCTCAAAGATTCAGTAGCAGTACTCGAATCAGAAATGGCCTGTGCTGGGCTGATGACAGCAATTCTGAAAAATTATTTCCAACTCAAGCCCCAATCTGCTTTTGGTTATAGCTTGGGCGAAATTAGCATGATGTTGGCTCAAGGTGTCTGGACTGAGTTTCAAGAAGGTAGCGAGGGCTTTAACTCATCATCTCTGCTGAAGACGAGGCTATCTGGCCCCAAAAATGCTGTGCGCGAGTATTGGGGATTACCTCAAGGACAAGATGAGCCAAGCGAAGATTTTTGGCGCAACTATATTCTGATGTGTCCAGTCTCGCGTGTTCAGGAAGCTATCAAAGATGAAAAGCACGTCTATTTACCTTTAATTAATACTACAGAAGAAGTTGCGATCGCTGGTGATATTCAAGCCTGTCAGCGAGTAATTGCCAACTTAAATTGTAATGCTTTTTCTGCTCCCTTCACCCATGTGATTCATTGCGAGACAATGCGCTCTGAATACGATGAACTTGTGAGATTAAATACATTACCTACTCAAAACGTACCAGATACTATTTTCTATTCCGCAGCCGAGTATAAACCCATTGCCCTTGACAGCCATTCTATTGCTCACAACATTGCTCAAAACCTCTGTCAACAGCTTAATTTTCCTCAGCTAATTAACCGCGTCTATGAAGATGGTTTCAAAATATTCATCGAAGTAGGTGCCGGTAGTAACTGTTCCAGATGGATTGATAAAACCCTCGGTGTAAAAGAACACATCACTGTGTCTCTTAATAAAAGAGGTGTAGATGATCATACTTCTATTATCAAAGCCTTAGCAAAACTCCTCAGTCATCGGGTTAATTTAGATTTATCACCACTATATTTTCAAGAACCAAAAGTTTCCCACAAAAACAATTCTAAGGTGAGATTTGTAAACTTAGACAGTAGCGAGATTAATTACACGTCTTTGAACAATAAGAAACAAGAAAAGCTTCAAGATATATCTTTTAGCCATCCCATTAACACTGTTAATCAACAGCAGCATAAACTACCAGATTTTAAGGAATTAGCACAAATGAATTCTTCTTTGTTTCAAACTACAATCACAAATCCTGTCAATACTTATAGAAATACAGAACATATACAACAGCGAGAAGGTATTAAAAATGGTAGCGAATCGACTCAGCTATTGCTACAAGAGCGTAATTTAGAAACTGTCGAGAAATCAGAAAATAACGAAACTTGGATAACAGAACAGGAAAATTATCAATCCATTCTGACTTCTAGTTTGACAATTTCTCATGTTATTGATGAACCCCATTGTCTCAATTTACGTAGCCCTTACTATCAAAAGCTAAGTGAAAATGCTTCTCGTATGACCAAAACTCATGCTGTTTTTTTACAAGCGCGACAGGAGTCACTAAAGCAAATCAGCGCCATAATTCAGTTGCAAATGGCTTGTTATCAAAGGTTATTTGAATAAAATCTAAATTTTCATACTTTTATGCAGCTACATTATCTGACTGGAGAAATAAAAGCATGATAGGCGCAAACAATATACTAAACAAAAATGGTAATTACCTGAAAGTATCAGACTTTTCTTACCATCAAAATCAAGGTTGGCAAGGTGCTTTAGATTCTGTCTCTTTTAACGAAAAAGGCATAAAATCTAAATTACTAAATTTAGATAAACCTTGTTATATTATTAGAGTCGAAGGAAAAATTGGCGCAACTAACGAAGGTTATTTATATCCTTACAACCAAGAAAAGTCTGAGGATGCAGAAACATTAATAGCTGTTCCACCGTTATCAATTCGACAATTAGGTGATCCAACTTTTCTCAGCTTTCATGGCGTAAAATACGCTTATGCCACGGGCGCAATGGCTCAAGGAATTGCTTCTGAAGAACTAGTAATTGCCCTTGGTAAAGAGAAAATCCTAAGTTCATTTGGTGCTGGTGGCTTATCTCCTGCTCGCGTCGAAGCAGCCATTAACCATATTCAAAAAGCTTTACCCCAAGGGCCTTACGCATTTAACTTACTCCACAGTCCCAGTGAACCTGCTATTGAACGCGGCGTTGTTGATTTGTATCTTAAATATCAGGTAAGAACAATCGAAGCTTCCGCCTTCCTCGATTTGACTGACAACATTGTTTACTACCGCGCTGCTGGACTTGGTTTGAATGCAGCCAATCAAATCGAAATCAAAAATAAAATTATTGCCAAAATTTCTCGGAGAGAAGTTGCAACTAAATTTCTGCAACCTGCTCCCACAAAAATCTTAAAACAATTAGTTGAGCAAGGTCTTATTAGTGAATTACAAGCAAGTCTAGCTGAAAAAATTCCTGTAGCTGATGATATTACTGTAGAAGCTGATTCTGGTGGTCATACAGATAATCGTCCTTTGGTTTGTCTTTTACCATCTATTTTGGAATTGAGAGATGAAATTCAAAGAAAATTTTCTTATGAAAAACCAGTCAGAGTCGGAGTAGCAGGAGGAATTGCTACGCCACAATCAGCATTAGCTGCCTTTATGATGGGGGCTGCTTATGTTGTGACCGGCTCAATTAATCAATCTTGTATTGAAGCTGGAACTTCTCAACATACTAAACAATTGCTGGCTCAAGCCGAGATGGCTGATGTAATGATGGCTCCGGCGGCAGATATGTTTGAAATGGGGGTAAAACTCCAAGTTCTCAAAAGAGGAACTCTCTTTCCTTTGCGGGCACAAAAACTGTTTGAGTTATACAAAAACTATGACTCAATTGAAGATATTCCACTAGCAGAAAGAGAGAAATTAGAAAAACAAGTTTTACAAAAGAGTTTGGAAGCAGTTTGGGAAGAAACAGTTAGTTATTTATCTCAACGTAATCCCGATAAATTAACCAAAGCTGTTAATAATCCCAAACGGAAGATGGCTCTAATTTTCCGCTGGTATCTGGGATTATCATCTCGTTGGTCTAACTTTGGGGAAAAAGGGAGAGAAATGGATTATCAAATTTGGTGTGGCCCAGCTATGGGCAGCTTCAATGACTGGGTTAGAGGTTCTTATTTATCTGAATCAAATAATCGCCAAGTCGTTGATATTGCTAATCAGATTATGACCGGAGCGGCATTTTTATACCGGATGCAAAGTTTGAAAATGCAGGGTTTACAAATGCCAGCTTATTACAGTGAATATCGTCCATCTACTGCTAATTAAAGGAGGAAAATCAGATGAGCACTGTTAAAATTGATAACCGAATTCCCAAGATCCAAAATAAGCTTTTCGAGCAGGCACATACTAATCCCTTAGAATTAAAAACTGTCGCTATAGCGATGAGCAAGCAGGGAATTAAAGGAGAAAAACTCTACTCTCATCCGGGAATGCTCCCATTACCTGTACCCATTTGTGAGTATTTACTTTCCTTTAATGCTCGTCAAATGACAATTTTATCTGCGACATTCTTTGCTAACTTATACAAGTATGTTGCCAATAGCGAATATCAGTCTCTCATTTCCAACATGAGTATTGCCGAAAAAGTTTTTTCTTCCTACTCGGATGAATTTATGATTCTTCATCAGGAAACTAATGAAGAAATGGATCATATTTGGTCTTTTAGAACCGTATATAGTATGGTTTGCCGAGAAATAGGAATTCAAAGCTCCTTTGATGAGCCTGGTTTTTTCTATGGTTCTGTTGGTGCAATACCTCAATCAGATTTTGACAGTTTCGATACCCGTTTTACTTTTAATGAAGATTTAAATGAAACTCTGTTGAATCTTCAAAAGGGGAAAAACTCTCTTAAAGAGATTATCGAACAGACACAGCAACAAGGTCAAAATTTTACATATCGAACTTTACGCTTTATGATTGGGGATGCCATGAGGATGCTACCCGCCGAAAAAGTCCAAGAAAGTGGCTTGGGTAGTTTGGCTCTGCTGTATCGGTACATGGCTAATGTGGAATTAAAAAAAAGCGAAGCTTATTTATTTGATTCTCCCGAAAAGTTTGATTATGAACCATTAGCTTTTGAATTGAATCAGGGCCACTTAACAGATGAAGCACGTCATTACACAACATCTTTTGATTTAGGAGTAGAACTGTATAGGGTAGCTCCTCCAGAGGCTCAAGATTTCATTCGATATTTCATACAGCTAATTGTGGAAGACTACATTAGTGCTAGTTTCACAACTTATTTAGAGAAGTTAGACCTGACTGTGCAAGGAGTCATGTTAACTGATGTTAGAATTGGGCTAAACTCACTAAGTATGTCTTTGCACCATCCTGAGTTAGCTGATAAGCAAGTAGATATAAATCAATTAGTTCATTCTTGGAGACAGGTGAGTTCAAAGTGGCGCAATATCATTGGTTACATGGAACAAAAGAGTTGGCAATACAAATCTCAGCAGCTAGAGCGTCTGATTAAAGAACTGGGATTGGAGTTAAACACAACTAAGCTAGGTAACCGCTATCAGCGTTACAAGGATGCTTTGGCAATTAAGGAAATTCAAAAAGTTGTTGAAGTTGCCTAAGGTTTGCTAAATCTGCTAACCCTATTTCCTGAACCTAGTGAGTTGAGAAATGATAGTATCTATTCATTTTGAAGACGATCAAAAAACAGTTCAAGTTGAAGCAAACCAACGCTTAACTCAGGTTTGTGATGATCATCCTAGTTCAATTTTATTTGGTTGTCGTTGCGTTGCTTGCGGAACCTGCCTCATAGAAGTTGTAAGTGGGATGGAAAATCTAACTCCTGTGATGGATGAAGAACGGATTTTGCTTGATGTGTTGGCTCCAGATAATCCCAATATTCGCCTAGCTTGTCAATGCATTGTGCAGGGTGATATTCGCATTCGGGTCGCTGATTAGTTGACAAATTGTATATAGCCCGATGTGCGTTTAAGAGATTAGGACTTACGCAAAACTATAGGCTGTAGGGGTAATCAATGTAAATGCAAAGCTGCCCCTAACTGAAAATCATTTTTTGACTATTGTTTGCGTAAGTCTTAGAGTATGTTTGAAAAGTCCTCTTCTCGGTATCAAAAGTTTTAGATCCCCCTAAATCCACGCCAGTTGCTCATGGGGGAAACCCCCAAGACCGCACTGGCTCCCCTTAACAAGGGGGACTTTAATTCCGGTTCCCCCCTTTTTAAGGGGGGTTAGGGGGGATCAACAAGTGCCTAAAATCACAGACAATTACTTTTCAAACATCCTCTAACAGATATGAAGCAGTAGTGAAAGTTAAAACATTTTCTAGTATCTCCTAGCTTCAACTTTTCCAAAATTTTAGTGAGTATAGCAATTCTATTGATGCTATGAACAAGAATTATCGGTTTTTAACTTGTTCATATCCTATTTAGAAATGCTACATATCAAATTCCTTTTACTTCAGAGGTGTGTAAATGAGTCAGTCTACTCCTGAGACAACTAAAAAGCAGTCTTATACCGCAGAAGAAATTCAAGCTTGGTTAGTATCTCATATTGCAGAGCAGTTAGGAGTTGAACCCAAAGATATAGATGTCAGTCAGCCTTTAGATAGTTACGGTTTAGAGTCAGCGCAGGCAATGTTTCTTGTTAGCAAAGCAGAGAAATTGTTTGGTTTTGAGCTATCTCCAATTCTATTGTGGCATTACCCCACTATTGAAACTCTATCCCAGCGTTTAGCTGAAGAATCTAAAGCTTCGCAGTCAGAGATTTTTGAGATTTGAACATCAAAGCTGTTCTTGAAAAATTTACATAACAAAACTTTGATAGTTTAAAACTATGAATATATCCAGGTTTTAGCAAAGCTTACTCTACAGGTTGTTAAATAATGACAACCTCCATAGAAACTAAGCTTGCAAACATTAGTCGTTAGAACAAATCAAAAGTAAATATGATTTACAACAGGAAACTGGGACGCATCGAGCAAGCTATGGAAATCTTAAATAGCCGTGCTAAAACCTGGAACATAGTAACTATTAGTCGCATCAAGGGCTATATCTGCGAAGAAACTCTAGCACAAGCTTTAGACGTGATTCAGTGTCGTCACCCTCGTCTAAATTCTCAAATTGTTCGTTCTAAGAATAGTCTCAGTTTTCAAAATCAAGGAACTGCAAAGATTGCTTTACGGGTTGTAAGGCAGTCAAATAATCAGCAGTGGCAAGAAGTAGTTTATGAAGAGATGAACGAAAAAATTGATAGTAGCAAAGGTCTGCTACGAGTGGTTCTTGTTCATCTGGTGGGTGCGGAGCGTATAACTTACCTAATTACAACAATACACCATGCGATCGCAGATGGTTTATCATCCATCCAACTTCACTCCGAAATATTGACTTGTTGCCAAAAAATTGTGTCTGGTGAACCAATCAATCCAGGTGCTAGCTTAACTCCGCTTCCACCCATAGAAGAATTAATGCCCGAATGGACTAAAGGGTTCAGAGGTAGGATAAACAGCATTATATTGTTGTTACAGCTTGGATTACAAAAAATCTGGAATCGACCCAAAACATTAGGTTTTGAAAAGTACGTATCTATTGCAAAGCGTCGTTGCAATATTATCCACAGACAACTTGACCAAGATTTAACCCAAAAGTTTGTCGATCATTGTCGGCAAGAAAATACAACAGTGCATAGTGCATTGTGTGCTGTAATGATGTTTACAATCGGGAGAAAAATAATCAAAGGTAATAGAAAAAATATACGACTAAATTGCCTATCATATTTTGATTTGAGGAGGCATCTGGAACCAGCAATCAGTGATAATCATTTGGCGGTGTTAGCCTCCTCTAGCATGGGATTTTATACCATTAAAAAAAATACGTCCTTATGGGAATTAGCCCGCGAGGTAAAACAAAAGCTTGAAGTTAGTAAAAAATCTGGTGATCTCTTTAAAATGATTTTGATTGCCAAGAATCTTATAGATTTTTGTTTTATCTACCCCAGGCAAGTAGCTGCCACGGTGTCTGTGTCTAATGTTGGCAGAGTCAATATTCCGCAACATTACGGTGAATTTGAACTAGAAGAAATCAGTTTTGCTGGTTCCCATGCTTTGTATGCAGGTGTTTTTATTATCCACGCCTCAACTTTTCAAGGAAAAATGCTGTTGAATTTTGTCTTTTCTGAACCTTCAATTAGTCAGAATACTATGGAGACTCTTGTCAATAACGTTATGTCTTATATTCTTGAGATTTGCAATTTAAGTTTAGACTCTAGTTTAACGTGCAACTAGTACCGCATGACGTAAATAAGCCACCCATTTTAAATTTCTGAAACCCTTGTAAACAATGAATGACGAATTACGTTAGCGTAGCGTCATTACGAATTACGAATTACGAATTACGCCTTGCGGCAATAGGCTATTCATTGCTCGATTGAAAGGCTAAGAAATCAAAGCGTAACGCGAGAGTGATTAGTTCTTCAGATACGACTCTCACTCTTTAACGTGGCATTGGTTTTTCCGTTCCGGCGTATGTACCAATGACCAATGACTACTTAATGAATATTTTGAACCAATTAGGAGATTCTAAAACAATGAACGCATCAAAACTTGTCGCAAATCTTACTGAACAAGGTGTTCATTTATGGGTTGATAACGACAAATTAAAGATTCGCTCACCAAAGGGAGTCATCACATTAGAAATGCAAGCAGAAATAGTCGCTTGTAAAGCAGAGATTGTGGCATTTTTACACGAGATGGATGTAGCTGCTGACTTAGAGTGTGTTCCTTTAAGTCAAGGACTCAACTTACAAACCATTGGTCGTCTAATTGGGGGATTTACAGAACAATCAACAGTGGAGTATAAGCCACCAATTATCGATCCTAAAGTTATGGCTCAAAAGCTGATAGTTACATTTAAACCTTTACCTAATAGTTACAACAATCAAGAAATTTTGAAATTCCGCCAAGAATTGGAGGTTAAGCTGATAAATTATGGGGTTAAAGTATTAACTTGGGAAGAAGCGATCGCAGAATTTAACTATGACCTAACAATTCCAATAATTAACAAAAAGAAAAACTTCAAATTTAAAGGAGTTAAATCAGAAGTTAATGCAATTATTGATGTAGAAATACCTCATTCAATTCTAAGAAAAGTTGGTGTTTTTGCAGCAGAGGCTCTCTATCTATTTTATTCTAAATTCGTTTTAAATGGTCGTAAAATACCTGTCATAAAAATGGCTCGATTAAGCAGTTGGGCTGAGGATCACGCAGCTAAGTATGTTGATAATCCTAGTAAGACACAAGTAATTACAATTACTGACATAGACCATGATTTTATCAACCCTCTTATTCCGTATAAACAAAAAATAAATATTGGCTTAAATACTTTAATTAGAACATTCTCAGAGATTGTTGTTGGAGTATCATCTGATAAAATTTCTATATTAAACATGAATCTTTCAGACTCTATTTTCTCTAAAAATGAGATAGATAGGTTCGTCTTGAAATCACTAATCCCTAAAGTTTTTGTACCGATCGCACCACTTTTGTTGAGCCGATTTGAGCTAGGACAATATAATCCTAAAGAATCTATCTACGCTCAAAAATTAGTAAAATTGGGTCAAGAATTAGCATCAACAGGTTTATTCCCACCTGGTTTTAAGTTAGACGAAGTTATCAAAAGAAAATCTCATAGAGATATTGTCAGCGTCATTATAAATGGTAGAACAGGTGTATCCTATGGCTTTGTTGCCTATGCTGAACCTCCACAATATTTTGGAGATATAGAATTAACTAAAAATGAGTGGGAAGGTTTATTACCTGTTAAGGGATTTAGTAGTAATGAACTTCGTCAAAATGAAAAAGGTAGACGCTATGTCAAAATTAAGCTGCTAGAAGAATATGTATTTAGGCAAGTACCTGATATTTGGCTTGTAAGTTCTCGTTCAGGGTCAAATAAAACAAACTTGAATATCGCTGATGATATTATCAGAATTGGTTTGAAAGAAAAGCTATATCTCCAACTACCTAAAGTGATTCAGTCGGAGTTAGCAGATATGAAACCTTCTTATGATATTTATGTCATGCTGGCGATTAGTCTTTCGGCGGCTTTGTATACACCAGAATTAATTAAAGATGGTGCGGCAATTGTTCATTTCCACGGCTACCCAGCATTTGATTGGTTTAAACCAAATGAATACTGTGTTGGAGTACATAATCCTTCAGTACCTTGTGGAACCTATGAATCTGGTGTATTCAACTTTCTGGGTATTTCTAGCTTGGCTGGAAAACAAGCAAGAGATATATCTTTAGTTAGTTTGATAGAACCAGATCATGGCACAAATTTTATAGCTCATGATTTGGATTATCTAGTCGAAAGATTGAAAGCCGGGTGTGCAGATGGGGAAATTGAACTAGGTGGAAAACATTTTGCCTCTCTCAAATCAAAAGTAGAAGAATACAAAATATAAATTTGTGAAATAGGCTCTTAATATCACTATTTAGTCGTTAGAGGTTGCTATATAAGCATACTTCAAAAGGGTGATTTTCTTTGCTACGGAATACCTGCGCGTAGCAAGCTTTAAGAGTAGGGATACGATACAATACAGCAAAGCTGAAGCAGCTAATCACGATTAAACTTAGGTCATTCGTATAAAAATGCTAGAAATAACGCTCTAGTATTTTTACACGAATGACTTTTTAGTTTGGATCAAAAATTTCTCAAGTATTTATCAAGTTGCATGTGAGTTGCATATGAGTTGCGATTGAGTATCTCGCCGTCATAATATGCTTATAAATCACAACTGGAGGAGATTATTAGGCAGTGTTAAAAAGATTCTTACTATATATGAGAATCAATGACGCACCTGAAATCAAACCAGTAACACAGTGGTAGATTAAATCTGTGAATATCGAAAACAAAACTCTTCTCATCACAGAAATTAATGGGTTTGTCGGCTTGCGTTTTGCTGAGTTAGCCATAGCAAAGGGAATGAAAGTCCGTGGGCTGCAAAGTTCCCCAGATAAAGCTAAAGCAAAAAAAGCGCAAAAGCTGGACATTGAGCTGATTGCTGGTAATGTTACTAACCCAGCTATTGCCAAAATTGCTTGTCAGGGAGTAGATGTAGTTGCACATACGGCTGAACTAGCGAAAGAGGGTGGATCACTTGACTATTTTCGCGAGGTAAATGTTGGCGGCACTGTCAATATAGCTAAAGCTGCTAAGAATGCTGGTGTTAAGACCTTTGTGCATCTTTCAAGTGGGATGGTCTACGGCTTCAACTATTGCGATCGCATTACAGAATTTGGGCCATTGTCTGGAGATAATAATCCCTACTGTCAAACGAAAATAGAAGCCGAAGAAGCAATATTACCACTAAATTCCCCACCAGATTTTGGCCTCATCATCATTAGAGCAGGTGATGTTTATGGCCCAGGAAGTATTCCTTGGATAGTCCGACCCATTTTGATGATGCGTCAAAAAGAATTTGTCTATGTCAATGATGGGAGAGGAGTTATCAATCATGTATACATAGACAACTTGATTGATGCTATCTTTTTGGCGATCGAAAAAGAAACCTACGGTGAAATATTTAATATCACTGATGGACAAGAAACTTCTTGGAAAGAATATTTTACCTATTTGGTAGAAATGGCAGGTACGCCTACACCCATATCTCTGCCAAAAGATGAACTCCAACTTCTGATAAAACTACGTTCCCAAGGGCAGAAACTATTTGGCAAAAAAGCCGATATTCTGCCGGAATCTATAGATTTTATCACTCGTCCCTATGCTTATTCAATTGCTAAAGCAGAAAGTCTTTTGGATTATAAACCCAAAATTGATTTGCAAGAGGGGATGCAGCGCATACAAGAATGGCTACAAAAAGCAGACATCTAAATGATAATTTAGTCGCTGTAGTCGATTTATAAAGTTTCAATACCAAGTGTAAGACCATCAACCACACATATCAAGCGTTAGACCATTAACCATACATACCAAGTGTTAGACCATCAACCACACATACCAAGTGTTAGACCATCTTAATAAGCAACACAGTTCAGATAAGCCCAAAACACTTGTAGAGACGGCGATTCATCGCGTCTTCAAAGACAAATTATCTACACTAGTAACCTTAACTGAACCGTATTGTCTTAATAACGACTCACTAAGTACAAATTGATGGCAGCCCAATGTGTAGAATATCTCCCTTATCAAGGAGTTTATTAAGTAAATAACATATCTGCTTAATTACTCTTCAAAAAAGTCTCTGCGTCAGACCGAATGCTGTGGATTGTTAATTACTTATGAGCCTGATCCACCTTCTATTACGTACTTCTTCTCTCCACCTTAGTCTTGCAATATTAGCTGGTATTTTTAGTGGCGCTACTGCTGCTGGCTTAATTGCCATAATTAATATGACATTAAGCCAAAATCATCCATCAAAAACTATATTGATTTGGAGTTTTGTTAGTCTTTGTCTAATACGACTAATTGCTAGTTTTACTTCTCAATTTCTGTTAATCCAACTTTCACAAAAAGCAATTCTCAATTTGCGGATACTTTTAACCCGCCGCATTCTTGCCTCACCCTTACGTCATTTAGAACAAATCGGTGCTCATGGTCTTTTAGCCGTCCTCACTGAAGATATTCAAACAATCTCTAATACAATTATTACTGTTCCTTTTGTATGTATTAACATTGCTATTGTGATTGCTTGTCTGATTTATCTGGGCTGGTTATCTAAAGTTGTCTTCCTTATAGGTATTAGCTTTATGTTTCTGGGAATATTTAGCTATTCACTACCAATGAAGAAAGCTATGTCTTTTCTAAAATTGGCTCGTGAACAGGAAGATAGATTGTTTAAGCATTTCCGTACTGTAACTCAAGGCACAAAAGAACTTAAGCTAAATCATAGTCGACGGCAAGCCTTTCTCTCTGAAGATTTTCATACCACTGCCTTATCATCTCGTCATCATAATGTTGTGGGTATGAGTATCTTTGCTGCTGCTGCAAGTTGGGGACAAATTCTATTTTTTGTGGCTATCGGGTTACTTTTATTCATCATACCTACTATCAATAAAATTCATCCGACAACTTTATCTGCATATGCTCTAACTATTATTTATTTAATATCACCTCTAGAGTACATTATGAGTATGATGCCTAGTATAACTAGAGCTTTAGTTGCTTTAAAAAAAGTAGATTCTTTAGGACTTTCATTAGCCAATTACTCAAACGATAGTAGTTACAATATTTCACTGGCATCAGATAAATCTTGGAACTGCTTAGAACTAGTAAATGTAACCCATACTTATTATCAAGAGCGAGAAGAAAGCAACTTTATCCTTGGGCCTATTAACTTGAAATTTCATCCAGGAGAACTTGTTTTTATTGTAGGAGGTAATGGTAGTGGTAAGTCTACCCTCGCTAAATTAATTACTGGGCTTTACATTCCTGAAACAGGAAATGTTTATCTAGATGAAAATCTCATCGATAATCATAATTTAGAGTGGTATCGCCAGCAATTTTCTGTAGTATTTTCCGATTTTTATCTTTTTGATCGCTTCCTAGGTTTGGATAGTAACGATCTAGATATTCAGACTCAAAAGTACCTTGTTCAACTACAACTAGACCATAAAGTTAAGGTCAAGAATGGAGTACTTTCTACCACCGACCTTTCTCAAGGACAGCGCAAGCGACTTGCTCTAGTTACTGCTTATTTAGAAGACCGTCCTATCTATATGTTTGATGAGTGGGCATCAGATCAAGATCCTATATTTAAGGAAATTTTCTACACTCAACTTCTGGCAGAGCTAAAGAATAGAGGTAAAACTGTACTGGTTATCAGTCATGACGACCAATATTTTTACCTAGCAGATCGGATTGTCAAGCTGGAATACGGCCAAGTAAAAACTGAACATCTAAACATTGGAAAGGAGTAAAGCAATGTTTTTGAATAACTTAGTAGAAGCTTCATATCGCCCCAGCAATTTTTTAAGAAAAGAAAAACTTGCATCACAAAGCAAACAAGACAAAATTTTGGCAGCAGATGTAAAATCTGTTCTGTATTACAGAACTTGGATTCAGGCTAAAACTAATAATACTTTCGACAAAACCAGAATATTAGGAGTAGTAGCAACTGCCAAAGGAGCCGAAAATTATTTACCCTATACTATCCCTAAAATCATTCAACAAATTTCTGAAACCGGGATGATGGCTGATATAGTAATCGGTCTGAATAATGGTTTTGAATGTCCGACTGTTATCGACCGTTTTACTTTGCTGCCAGATGTCCAAGTCATTCATCTATATACTGAGGATAAGTTAGCTAACAATATCCCAGCGATAATATTTGACAATCTAGTATGCAAAGGTCAATCTTATTATTTAAGTAACATCGAACCTCCGCAATCCAGACACAGGATATTTGTAGTCCATCAAAAAGAGGGGCAATACGCCGCAGGTAAAATTCGAGTTTTGGGAGATATTTATGGTTCATTACTATTCAATAGTATAGAGAATGGATGGATACCACCTGCCATTTTAGTGACTTTTGATGCTGAATCTCAGTTTTTAGTGACGCATAATTCTTCAGTTACAGATATAGAGTCTAATGGCTTAAAATTAATCGTAAATCAACTACAAAATCACCCTGAAATCGATATTTTAGGTACAAGAAATAAGTTTGCAATTTACCAAAAATCAATAGTAAACGGAATTGAAGTTTTACTACCTAACTTTAGTGAACAAGTGCCCCCTATTCAATGGTTTATAGATATTGTTCATGGTAGATTCAGCGGCTTTCAGTGTAAATGGGGAGGAGGCACATTTGGTAGGACTGATGTAATAGTTAGCTTGTTAGTAGTGATCTCTAGAAATTATCCAGGTATCAGAGGTGAAGATACTCAACTCACTATATTAGCCAAATATGCAGGTTTTATAGGCGACATATTTTTAGATGTCATTTCTACAAATAGAACTCCCAGTATGACGGATATGACAATAGAACAGCCACAAAAAAAAGCTTGGGTAGAACAAATATATAGATGGTTAGTTTCTACTTATCCATTAAATTTACTTTATGGAGAACATAACATTAAAAGCTTGGTAAATTATTATGGCTTTCCTTGGTTTATTTTGACCAATCCGATTAAATTTTTGAAACTAGTAATGGCAAATGAAAAAATCAACTTATCTACAGTAACTAATAAAATAAAGTTAATAATAATTGCGTATTTGACTTTTCAAAAAATCCAAAATAAAAGCAGGAAAAATCCTGATATTTTACAAGGCAGCGAAGCAAAAGCTTTTTGGTGAAAGTAATCAGATCAATAATAAATACAGTGTAAAGTTGCAGCTTATTTTTATTTTATTAATTCATATAATTACAGCATAAAATAGCTGCCATAATAGACAGGATAAATTATCTAAAAAAGCTGTTATTTAGCTTCATAGTCTGAAATAGTTTGACAGCAACAGGATAAGGTTTAAGGTGTTTATCATGACAAATTTAGCAGGTAAAACAGTACTTTTGACAGGTGCATCACGCGGTTTAGGAGTATACATTGCCCATGCTCTAGCTAGAGAGCAGGCAACTGTGGTTTGCGTTTCTCGTTTTAAGTCCGGACTAGATTCAACATGCGCTCAAATCAAAGCTTTGGGTGGGAAAGGGATAAGTATTCCCTTTGATATTAAAAACGTGACAGAATTATCAACTCTCAAACAGCAGATTAATAAAGTTGTTGGTTCGGTTGATATTGTAATTAATAATGCTGGGATAGAAATTTACCGAGATTTCGTTGATTATTCTCTAGAGGATCTCCAGTCAATATTAACAATTAATCTACTGGCTGCTACCGAGTTAACCCGTTTATTTCTGCCAAGCATGTTGGAGCGTCGTAGTGGTCACATTGTTAATATTGCTTCTCTAGCTGGTAAAAAGGGAGTCCCTTACAACAGTATTTATTCTGCGAGTAAAGCTGGTTTGATTATGTGGACTGATGCTATGCGACAAGAATTAGCTGCCACTGATACACATATCTCGGTGATCTGTCCAGGATATATCTCTGAAACTGGCATGACTGTTAATAGTCGCGTGCCTGCTCCTTGGTTACCAGGTATATCTACACCAACAGATGTAGCAAATGCAGTAATTAGAGCTATTAAACAAAACAAGGCAGAAATAATTGTTAATAAAAATCTGTTAACAGAAAATATGGCGAAACTAATGTTTGCTACTGGGCAATTTTTTCCAGAATTTGTAGATGCAGTTTATCATTGGTTGGATGTAGTTAAGCTGAACCGAAGGCGTGCAAATGCGACAACTTTTGCCACAGATCAGAGCAATGCGCCAACGTCACAAAAAGAGTTAAGTCCTCTTAATAATTTGCTTATAAGTAGATGAGGAAATTTACGGCAGTACTTAAATCCGTTTATAACTTTTAGGCTACCTCGATGTGTAATAGCGATCGCTCTTGTAATAAATATACTCATACCAGATATATCAGAAGAGCTATTACTATTCACTCTGCTAATACCAATTCTGTATGAAGACGCACATCATAATACCCCCCTGTAGTCCCCCAAGGCATTGGGGGGGGGCGGCAATAGCTGGAGGTGAATTATATGCAGCTTCATAAAGAAACGGTATAAAACTAATACTAATACATCATGAAAATAGTGATGCATATGAGTTGCAATCGAGTATCTTAATAAAATAATATATTTTTGTCAAAAACACAGATGTATATAAGGATTAATCAAGGGTAATATTGAGCATCAATAATTAATAAATAGCTTAGTTTTACCTCTGGTTACTAGTCTCAATTATCAAACAATAGGGAATTCAAAATATGAGCTTTTCTACTTGCGAGCCTCGAAGTCTTCCTTCTTCTCTTGTTAAACCACTTGATGATAACAACCGTATTATTAATTTAATTGCTGAAATTACTAACCAACCTGTTGAAATTGTTCGTCAAAACCTAGAAGAAGAAGAACTTTGTCTTGGGAGTAAACAAATCCGTGAATTTCATGACCAGGGTTTGTTACCCCATGTGTGGAGTGAAGAAATGAGCGAATTTTACAAGAATACAGATGCATTTTTGTATAATTTGGTGGTCTGGAACCGTAATCACATTAAGTTACAAATGCGTGATTGGATCGGGAAGTATTTGAACCGCGAAGATAGTTCTTGTTTGGATATTCTCTGTTTAGGGGATGGCTTAGGCATTGACACTCTTTATTTGGCTCAGGCAGGACATCATGTTACTTATTATGATGTACCAGGTTATACCGAAACATTTGCTCGTCGGCTCTTTAGAGACTCCGGTTTGGTAGTAAACGTTGTTAATGATATTGAGGCAATTTCTCAAGAATTTTATGATGTGGTTTTGTGCTTAGATGTGCTGGAACACGTATCCGAACCACCCTCATTTGTAGCTGAAATCGCTGGCTATTTGCGATTTGGAGGAAGAGCTATTATCAATGCCCCATTCCATTTAGTTAATGAGAATCATTTGACACATCTAAAGTCAAATCAAAAGTATAGTGGCAGGTTGGATCTGTTTACTAAGCAAGGATTACATTTGGTTGACGGACAACTTGGTTGGAATCCAATCGTACTTCGTAAAATTGACCAGAAAGCACAATTGCCCAGTTTGTGGAATCTACATTTGTGGGGTATTCGCTTAGTGGGACTGTATATTGCCATGACTACGCGTATATGGGCTAATCCATTTTTATGGACTACTCACAATAAAGAATAGACCTATATTGAAAATAGGGAGTGTAGGAGGATAAAAAAGCTTATCTGAAACTTATTGAGCTTTCAGCGAATTACTCAACTTCATCTTTATAGCTCAATACTGCTCAGTTAAGCTTAAAAAATAATAACTTATAGCTTGGATTGAGGAACAAAACAAAAAATTTATAGGGTTTATTAGGTTGATAAATAGCAAAATTTAACCTAATAATATCCTTAATCTAGTAAGCAGTATTACCTTGTACAGCAGTCCTAAATCTAAATTATTCGTGATAATTGGAGATGCTCTTAACCCTCTTTTATTCCTCCCTTAGTAAGGTGAAATGGCGTTAGTTTTAGGTTGAATTTTATTACAAATAATTTAGGATTTCTATCCCTTACACCTAGTAGTAAATCTTTCAGGAGAAGCAAATAATGCTTTTAACAAATTTAAAGGTATTAGTCACATCTACTTTGTCAAGTAGCATTTTAGAAGAAAGAGTGCCAGTACGAGAAAAACAAGATATAAATTTGAAAAAAGATGTAGAAAATGTCTTATGTTACAAAGCGTGGATTAGGAACAAAACTAATAATACTTTTGATAATACAAGAATATTAGGAATAGTAGCCTGTGCAAAAGGAGCGGAAAAATTTTTGCCATATACTATTCCCAAGATTATTCAACAAGTCTCAGAAATTGGAATGATGGCTGATATAGTCATTGGTTTAAACAATGGCTTTGAATGTCCTGCTGTTATTGACCGTTTTACTTTGCTGCCAAATGTCCAAGTCATTCATCTATACACTGCTGAGAAATTGGCAAACAATATTCCATCGAAAATTTTTGACAATTTAATGTGTGAAGGAAAACCATATTCTTTAAGTAATTTTGTCTACCCGGATTACCAGCACAGAATATTTATTGTTCACCAAAAGGAAGGAGTATATGCAGCAGGAAAAATTAGAGTTTTAGGCGATATTTATAGTTCATTACTATTGAATAGTATAGATAATGGATGGATACCTCCTGTAATATTATTTACCTTCGATGCTGAATCTCAATTTTTGATTGAGCAAAATTATCCGTTTTTAGACCTAGATTCTAACGGCTTAAAATTAATAATTAGCCAACTTAATGAGCATAGTAAAATAGATATTATCAGCACAAGAAATAGATTTGCTGTATATGAAAAAACTATAATAGATGGAACTGAAATTCTTTTGCCTGACTTTAGCCAAGAAATTCCTCCTATTCAATTATTTTTAGACCTTATGCATGGTAGACACAATGGTTTTCTGTGGATGCAAGGAGGAGGTACATTTGGAAGAACAGATGCACTGATCAGTTTGTTAGTTGTTATTGCTCAAACTTACCCTGGGATCAGGGTTGAAGATACTCATCTTAGTATCCTAGCTAAGTATGCAGGCTTTATCTACGAAATCTTATTAGATGTTGTTTCTATAAATAAAACTCCCAGTCCTACCGACATAACTATGGATAAACCACCGAAAAAAGCTTGGATTGAGCAAGTATCTAGATGGAATGCTGGTGCTTACGCATTGGAATTATGTTATGGAAAACATAATATTAGTGCAATAACATCTGGTAAAGTTTCTTTGTCTATTCTTAGAGAACCAGTTAAATTCTTGAAAAGATTGAAGGGAAAAGATAAACTTAATCTCTATACAATATTTCACAAAACAAAAGTTTTAGCAAGCGCCTTTTTTATCTCTCAAAAAATTGCTAGGAATAGTTTAGATAAGCCTGACATCCTACAAGGAAATGAAGCCAAAGCTTGCTGGTAAAATTAGATATTATCTTAAATAAATCATCTGATGAAAAACAAAGCACTTGCACTTCATTATCGACTCGTTAAAAAGAGTTATTATGGCTTACCAAGCAATTTTAAATTTTCTTAATCAGGTCTATTGTATAGATATGAATTTTACTTTCAGCAGGTGCAGTTTCGTCTTCGTTGCTAGCATCAATGCTTGCTGCCCCAACCAGGCACTCAATTAGTATCAATATCAATCAAACCTTTTTCTACTCGCTTATTGGTTTTCACCTCAATTTGACATATGTAGGAATCCGCTTTGATTTCTGAAATTATTGGCGTAGATAGGCAATAGGTAACAATAAACAAGCCTCTTCAAGTTGTACTGATTTTTTTCAAAAATTAAATAGGAGTCCTATATGCACAGATACGGTTAACCTATCTTTTAAGTTGAAATAAAGTACTTTTCCACACATCTAACAAATATTTCTACACCCATTGCCAAGGCGGTTTCGTCAAAATCAAACCGGGGATGATGATGCGGATATGCTAAGTCTTTCGCGGGGTTAGCAGAACCCATAAAGAAATAGCAACCAGGAACCTCTTGCAAGAAAAATGACATATCTTCAGCAGCCATTGTTTGGCATTCGGGCACAATACCCATAGGAGTTTCTACCACTTCTTCTGCTACACTTCGTACCAGTTCTGCCATTTTAATATCATTAATTACTGGTGGATAAAGTGACCAGTAGTCTAAATCATAACTCGCTCCATAACTCTGACAAATTCCAGCAATAATCTGCTCGACACGCTGGTTAAAAAAGCCTTTCAAACTGGGATTAAAATACCTAACAGTTGCACTCATTCTCGCTGTATCAGCAATCACATTCCGCTTGGTTCCAGCATGAAGTTCGCCTACTGTCACCACTGCTGAATCAATGGGATTAACATTCCGAGCGACAATGGTTTGCAAGGCATTGACGATTTGAGCAGCAACAACTACTGAGTCAACAGTTTGATGGGGTAGTGCGCCGTGTCCACCTTTGCCCAAAATTGTGCAGTTAAAGCACTCCACAGCTGCCATCAATGCCCCAGCCCGCACCCCCACTGTTCCTAAAGGCAAATTATTCCATAAGTGCAAACCAATAATCGCGTCAACATCAGGATTTTTCAGGACTCCAGCTTCAATCATCGGCTTTGCACCTCCTGGTGATTCTTCAGCTGGCTGAAAGATAATTTTCACCGTACCGGAGAAATCTTGGCGATGCTGCTGGAGATAGTAAGCTGTACCTAATGCGATCGCAGTATGCCCATCATGTCCACAAGCGTGCATCACTCCATTATGCTGCGATTTGTAGGGCACTTCGTTGAGTTCTTGGATTGGCAATGCATCCATATCTGCCCGAATCGCTAAAACTTTGTCAGTGCTGAGTGGGGAGTGCTGAGTGCTGAGTTTATTGCCTTTGATGGTGGCAACAATCCCAGTGTGGGCAATGCCAGTTTGATGCTCAATTCCCCATTCTTGCAGCTTTTGTGATACAAACTCAGCCGTCAGTTTTTCTTGAAAACCCAACTCTGGTTGTTGATGCAATCGCCGCCGCCACTCTACTAATTGCGGTTGCAATGAACGGATCGCCAGTCGGATGCGAGATATATCAACAGAAGAGGGATTGGGAAAGGTGGAAACCATTATGAAGACAAACTAGTTTAAGTACAGCTAACTTAGGCGGCTAACTGAGTTTATTTTCCCAGTTTATCGTAGGGAATGGGGCATGGGGCATTGGGTATGGGGCATGGGGAATAGACGCACATTTTTCAGGAGGGGTTTGAATCCTATAAGTGAAAAAACCTCCTGCCTCCTGCCTCCTGCCTCCTGCCTCCTTCAATTTCGGAGATGTTTAATGCCCAATGCCCAATGCCCAATACCCAACTTAAAGTGTCAGTGTTTCCCAATCTAAATCTGATGCTATTTGAGCAAGTTTATCTAAATCAGTCAGGTTATCTAGATAAGGTAAGCAGCCTAAAACTGGTGTGTTAGTCAGTGATTGAATCAATTGAGATGGTGTCCAGTCGGCTATTTCTGCATCTGTTCGGGGTTGTACGCAGTTCAGCACAATGCCTTTGAGGTTGACGCGCGATTGTCTCGCTAATGCTACATTCGCCACTGCTTGAGCGATCGCTCCTAATCTCACTGGCACTACCAATACTGTTGGTAATCGCCATTCTCCTGCTAAATCAGCTACCGTTAATTCCTCGGTTATTGGCGAACCTAATCCTCCCAAAGCTTCTACCAGCACAAAATCACGATGCGATCGCAACTTAGACAAAGCTTGCCACACAAGAGCTAAATCTACTTGACGATTTTCCTTTGCTGCGGCGATGGGAGGAGCCAGAGGTGCTTGAAAGTACAAAGGTGTAATTTCTTCAGCAGATTGTTCTAGCGCAAACAGCTTTTGATACCACTCGCGATCGCCAACTCCCGATTGAATCGGTTTCATAATTCCCCAGCTATGCTGCGGGTAATATTTTTGCCAATATGCTGCTAGCGCTGTTGTTAAAACAGTTTTACCAGCTTCCGTATCAGTTCCAGTAATCAGTAGCGTGCTTAACATTAATTTCTTTGGCCAGAAAATGGTTGTGTTTCATCAACCGGCGGAAAAGTTGGCGTTTCACCAGTTGGAGGAATTGGTATGAGTGTCTCTGTGGGAATTGGTAAAGGTGTCTCTGTGGGAAATGGCAAGGGTGTCTCTGTGGGAATTGGCAGGGGTGTTTCTGTGGGAATTGGTTTGACTGGTTTCTCTAATGAAACATTGAGATTGTAATTACTTTCGGCAACTCCTGGAAGCAGAGTTAACTCAATAGTATATCTACCAGTTAGCAGCAATGTGCCTTCGTATGCTGCTACTTGTCGGGCATTAAGATCAATTGGTTGTTCATTGGGACTTAAGACTGTTAGCAAAATGCTGCTTCCTGGCTCAAGAAACGTAGTTAACTTGTCACCTTCCTGCCCAGAAAAAGTATACCGGATTATCTGATTTACTTGGAGAGTATCTTCAACTGTGACTGTGTTATTCAACGATCCCAGATTGAGGGGCTTAGTAGATACAACAGGTTGATCGTTAGTAGGCGTAGGTGTGGGTGTGGCTGTGAATGTAGTACCACCAGAAATTACTGGTGAAGGGAAATTTTGTGGAAGCGTCTCATCTGTTGCTGTTTTCGACTGACTGCGAATGGAACTGACTAATGCCCAAGAACCAAATCCCGCGACGATTACTACAATAATGGCAATTGCCGCGATCGCTAACGGATTATCCAAGAGTGAACTAGAGGGACTTGGTGGAATCACAGGATCGGGTTTCTTCTTCGGCGAAACTGGTGATGCTACCGCGTCAGGACGGCGACCAACAGCCATTGTCTGCAAGTTAGACACATTCAGGGAAGGAAGACTGACTTGCTCTAAAGGTTGTAGTGCTTGAGATACACTAGCAGCACTTTGATAGCGATCGCTCGGTATATGATTCAACATTCGATTCACAACCTGGGCAAATCGCGGACTGACTTTTACCCACCGCTGCCAATTCCAAGTTAGTTGGTTTTCATCAAATAGATCCCTTGGTTCTTTGCCAGTCAGCAAAACTACCGCACTCACCGCTAATGCATACAAGTCGCTGCTAGGGTAAGCTCCCCCTGTTTGCATTTGTTCACTAGGAGAGTAGCCTAATTTTCCCACAGTGGTTTCTGGCATTACACTCTCTGGCGATCGCAAACGCGTTGCCAGTTCCTTTACCACCCCAAAGTCAATTAACACAGGTTTAGCGTCACTATCTCGCAAAATAATATTTTCTGGCGAGATATCTCGGTGAATAATCCCTCGACTGTGAATATGCTCTAAAACAGGCAGCAACGACTGTATCAGCTGCAATACTTCTGCCTCTGTGAAAGTTTGACCAAGCGCTTGACGTTCAGCTAGTAGAGTTCGGTACGTCTGACCTGCAACGTAGTCCTCTACCAAAAATAAGCGTTGGTCTTGCTCAAATCTTTCCCGGAATTTAGGGACTTGTGGGTGTTCGATTTGATATAAAATGGCAGCTTCTCGGTGAAAAAGCTCTTGTGCCTTTTCTAAAGCCAAAGCCTCCGTTGCTGTTGAAATCAATTCCTTGATCGCGCAAAGTTCGTTAAAGCGCCTCTGGTCTTCTGCCAGATAGGTTCTACCACATCCTCCTTGTCCGAGAATTTGAATTATGCGGTAACGGTTTTGCAAGACAGTGCCAACTGTAATGGGTGGTTGCATGATCGATTGATTGAGTGTAGTAGCAACTGAGGAGGAAGTCACCCACAAAGATTAAGTCCAAGAGGCAACACAGTTACATGCAGCGATATTCTACCTTACCTAATGGGTATACCCCCAGTTAGGAGTATACGCAAATTAATTAAGGAGGCAAGAGGCAGGGGGCAGGGGGCACGAGGCAGGACAATAGGGTTCGGATAAGCATTTTTCACTTTCCTTGTGGTCTGGGGAAAGGGGTTGGAGGTATTGGCTAAAAGAATGTATTCAAAGCTTTTCCTCTTTTTCCGTTATTTTGGAATTTTATTGTGTGAATTAAAACTTAAAATTAAATCTGCCAGTTTATTTATTTATTGCTAGTATCATAGAATATAATAAGATACACCCTAAACACTTAGTCCCAAATGTTCTCTTGTCTAAGAGCAAACTTAAATATCATTTAACTTGTCAATGCTTTACTGTCAGTTATAAATGAGGTATTTAGAAGAAGCAAACTATTACACCAATATTTTGATAAATTGAGGTTATTTGCCTCAACTCAAAAAAATTTGAACTATAGACCTAGTAGACAGACTTGATGTCCGTTAAGCTATCAATAGTTTGCTTGCCAAGAAAATTAGACAGTTAGCGAATGATAATTTTATGGGAAAATGTTTAAATTTTGTATGGAAGCTTTAACAAAACTCACAGATGTTTTTTTAGGCTATTTATCGGTTAAATCTATTAAATCTCCAATGATAATATTGCTATGAATCCACATAGAGGATCTGCTGTTCTCAGTTCTGCAACTTTCAAAATGCAACCATCTGCAACAGGGCTGACCGAGAATCATCGCCTGAGACTTTTTTCTGGCTCCGCCAATATACAACTGTCTCAAGAAGTCGCTCGTTATGTGGGCATGGACTTGGGGCCAATGATTCGCAAAAGATTTGCGGACGGAGAACTTTACGTTCAAATCCAAGAATCGATTCGAGGTTGTGATGTCTATTTAATCCAGCCATGTTGTCAACCTGTAAACGATCATTTGATGGAATTATTGATTATGGTTGACGCTTGTCGTCGGGCTTCTGCGCGACAGGTGACGGCAGTAATTCCTTACTATGGCTATGCTCGTGCCGATCGCAAAACAGCAGGACGAGAGTCAATAACTGCCAAGCTGGTTGCTAACTTGATCACCGAAGCAGGTGCCAACCGCGTTCTAGCAATGGATTTACACTCGGCTCAGATTCAAGGCTATTTCGATATACCTTTTGATCATGTTTACGGTTCGCCAGTATTGCTAGATTATCTAGCCAGCAAACAACTGCCCGACCTAGTAGTTGTTTCCCCTGATGTTGGTGGTGTCGCACGAGCCAGAGCATTTGCCAAAAAACTGAATGATGCCCCACTGGCAATTATTGACAAACGTCGTCAGGCACATAATGTCGCAGAAGTGTTAAATGTTATCGGCGATGTTAAAGGCAAAACGGCAGTGTTGGTGGATGACATGATCGACACTGGAGGAACGATCGCAGAAGGAGCGCGATTACTCCGTGAAGAAGGAGCGCGTCAAGTATACGCCTGTGCAACTCATGCAGTCTTCTCTCCACCAGCTGTGGAGCGGTTGTCCAGTGGATTGCTTGAGGAAGTCATTGTCACCAATACGATTCCCATACCAGAAAACAATCGTTTTCCCCAACTAGTGGTGCTGTCAGTAGCTAATCTCTTAGGAGAAACTATCTGGCGGATTCATGAAGATACTTCAGTCAGTAGTATGTTCCGTTAGTAAATAAAAGGCTGTCATTCGTGTTATTGGCAGCCATCTGGTGAAAATGATGTAGGGATAATTCATGAATTGTCCCTACCAAGGATTTCGAGCAACGCAAAATTAATTTTCACCTTTTTTATCAACCTAAATTTAAACAAGTTGTTAACTATATCAACGAACTTTGGGGGTTTGAGTCTCTAATCAGGCATTCCTATG